>NZ_JBKORJ010000052.1:0-144796 GCF_047314585.1 Shewanella sp. BJSY2023SW005 | reverse complement strand
TGAGGCGTGGTGGCTAACTGCACCAGTTGGTCGTGTTTTCCTAAAGAGCGTACCACTTCATATTGTGTCCCTTTCTTCAACGGCAGCAGCCAGTGACTGTTCGGTTGAGCCTGTTGCCAGGCGTGCAAAAGCCCCAACGAATAAAAGCCTCTGTCAAACAGCGTCAGGCTGTTATTGGGTATGCTTGATATCAGTTCGGCGGCTAAATTCATTTCACTGACAGCAACAGAATCAAAGGCACTGTTCAATACCAGGTGGCTGCTTAACTCCATCATGCAAACCATGCGAATTTGAGGATAGGCAGCATCACCAGAAGCGTTGGCGGTTTTGGCGAACACCTGATTGTTTTGCTCACTATCAGGTGTTCGCCACACGACACCATCGACACCGTAGAGGTTGAGCCCACACCAATGAGGATGCTCTGCTCTTTCATGCCAGGTCTTGGCACTTCGCTTAAACACATCCTGAACAACGTCAGAGCCCAATCGCTTACGCGCTTGCGTGACAGCACTGCGCGCAACGTAATCCACCTCTTGCGGTAAGACGATATCAAGCTTATTGATGAGTGAACGGACGGACTCGCCTCTGAACAGAGCCATACCAATCACCGCCCAAATCATGGCATCCATAGGTAACTTACGTCGTCTTAAACTGGCAACACCATGTGAATCAAGGCACGACTGAATTAACTCAGGCTCAAGTACATCGGCCAGACAGGTGAATTCGGTAAGACGATTGATATGAGTACGCGCCAAAGCTTCTGAAAGTTGCATAAAAAAATCCGATGACATGGGGTCATCGGATTTTGATCCTTTCAGTGAGATCGTCAAGCGATCTGTCTTAACTGATCGGCATTAGCCAACTTGGCAGCCTTTTCTTTATCTGTTGTTAAGGTTTTACCGCCCTGACAATTGGATTCTGCAGACTTATCAGGGTTTCGGTAGATTGAATTTCGTCTATCGACTGGATACGGTTAATCAGCACGTGCTGCAGGGCATCTATAGATTGACACATCACTTTGACAAATACGCTGTAGTTGCCTGTGGTGTAGTAGGCCTCTACCACTTCTTCCAACTCATTGAGCTTGGAGATGGCGGCGGGATAGTCACCGGCACTCTTGAGATTGATGCCGATAAAGCAGCAGACATCATAGCCCAGAGCTTTGGGGTTAACCGTTATTTGGGCACCGGTGATAATACCTGCCTGTTTCATCTTTTCGACCCTGACATGAATCGTGCCTGCGCTGACGCTGAAGCGTTTGGCCAGCTCGGCAAAAGGAGTTCGTGCATCCTGCATCAGGGCTTCCAGGATCTGATTGTCCAGTTGATCTCTTTGAAATGATGTATCCACAGCATCACGCCTAAATTGCTTGTAATCAGGCATGAATCTACGTGTTTTATTGTAAAATTGCCAGTCTTATGGCGACTTTTGGCTCAACATCTATGGTGACGTTAGCCGTTATTGCTCACCTTCGGGCGCGAGAAAAGGCACAGGTGCACTGAAGCTCATGGGTTCGCCCGAGTAAGGATGCTTGATGCTGAGGCTGGCGGCATGCAGCAGCAATCTGGGAGCCAATCTTTTTGCCCAGGAGTCGGCGTAGAAACCATCGCCCAGAATGGGATGACCCAATGCCATCATATGCACCCTGAGTTGGTGTGAGCGCCCTGTGATGGGGATCAGCATGACCAGAGTTGAATAGCGCCCCTTGCTAATCACTTCATAGTGGGTCAATGACGGCTTACCCACTTGATGATCGACTTTCTGTCTGGGTCTGTTGGGCCAGTCGCAGATGAGTGGTAGTTCTATACTGCCTTGAGTGGCCTTGATATGGCCGGCGACTCTGGCGTAGTAACTCTTTTGGGTTTCCCTGTCTCGAAACTGACGTTTCAGCTCCCGTTCGGCACTGCGCCTCAGTGCCAGCAAGAGCACGCCCGAGGTGGCCATATCCAGGCGGTGAACCACTTGTGCCTGTGGATGTTCGGCCAGGACTCTGGCATAGGCGCTGTCGTGATGGGCCGGATCCCGTCCGGGAACCGAGAGCAGTCCTGAAGGTTTATTGATGACTATGATGTCCTTGTCTTGATAGAGAATATCCAGCCAAGGTTCGGTTGGCGGATTGTAGACAAAATCTGACATGTCATGGCCTCAATGAAAATGGACGGCAAAGATAACCGCGGCAGCAGGTAGATGCAAGCTCTTGGGCGTTGTTGCATCCAGGCTTCAAAGCATGCGGGGAGTTATTCGCACCTGCCTTTGGTTAATTTGAGCGCTTTACTTCTCTTTTACAACATGGGCAATTAGTATCTTAGTGTTTGAATTGAAAATGGATTGATATGGGAAGGCGCTCAGGTTACCTGTTGGAAGATTGGTTGGTTGACCCTCAGATGAGTACGCTGAGCCGCGAAGAGGCTCAAGTGCGGCTCGAGCTCAGGGTGATGCAGGTATTGCTGTGTCTTATCCATCATGCCAACACCCTGGTGAGCCGTGAAATGTTGATCCAGGAGGTTTGGCACGGCGGCATAATTACCGATAACGCCATTAACCGCATTATCGGCTTGCTGCGTCAGCATCTGCAGGATAATCCCAGAGAGCCACGTTTTATCAAGACAGTGCCCAAGCAGGGCTATGTGTTGATAGCGAAAGTACGCGAGACGACGCTCGATGACGATTCGCAGGATGAACCTTTACCGGCAACACTGGCAGACGCCGAGACTGAGCAAAAGATATCAGCAGGCGGCAGCAAGTGGGGCTATTTGGGCGGCGCCTTCGGAGTGCTGGCGGCGGGTATTGCCAGTTGGCTCTATCTGGCTCCTGCCCAGGAAAACCCCCAGCTTGAGTTGACAGATGTGGCCATCCGGCGTTTGACTCCACTGACTTCGCTCAATGGTCAGGAGGTGGACCCCAGCCTGTCCCCCGATGGCAGCATGCTGGCATTTTCCTATCGGGAACTGAACGCCGATAAGTGGCATATTGAGCTGATGGCACTCGGAGACAGAGTCATCAAAACCATTCCTGTAGTGGATGATTACAGTCTTCGCTACCCGGCCTGGCGCCACGATGGCAAGGCCTTGGCTTATTTGGCATTCAGTGAGACTCAGGGCTGTCGCATTATGGTGACAGAGCTGACCGAAGAGGGGATGCGAAGCCGCATAGTCAGCCAGTGCCATCAGACGACGCAGTCGACCAGCATCGCCTGGAGTCCCTCTAACCGCTCGCTGTTTTATGTCGATGCCGAAGGGGTTGAAGGCTTCAAGCGCGTTTTTCTGCTCAGCCTCAGCGATGGTCGGCGTCAGCAGTTGAGTCAACCTCATGTGGTGGGACGCGGTGACTATGCCTTGGCCTTGTCTCCCGACGGTCACAGTCTGGCCGTGCTGCGCAGTATCAACTGGTTCGACACCCAGATCTTACTGTTCGATATCGAATCCGGTGATTGGCAAAACCTGCAGCGGGTGGGGTATCCACTGCGCAGTATCGCCTGGGATAAAGGCGGTAACGCCTTGGTATACCGAGGTGAAGAGGGACAACTTCACCGCTTGCAACTCAAACCCCGTAAGTTAACCCGGCTGACGAGCGTGTTGCAGGAAATCAATTCTCCCTCGGCCAATAGTGCCGGACGCATGGCGGCGGTTGTCGGCGAACTGTTTGAAGAGGAGATCTGGTTTTGGTCATCGCCCTTTGATGAGACTTCCAAACCGCAGCGCTTTGTGGCGTCCAGTCGCCGTGATACCGCCGGTACCTTGCGCCACGATGGCAAGGAGCTGATCTTTGTTTCCAATCGCAGCGGCTTGCCACAACTATGGCGTCGGGACGAACAGGGCACGGAGAAACAACTGAGTCGCCTGAGCACTTTTTCCCATATAGATGAACTCAGTTATTCAGCCGATGACAAGCTGGTGGCCGGCAGCCTCAACCAACAGGTGTTTGTCCTCAACCCTGAAAACGGTGAACTCAAGTTTTTCCCTCAGCTGGGCAATGTTCGTAATGTCAGTTGGGGGCGCAGCAGCAATGAGCTGCTGGCAGCCGTCAGCGTCGATGGTCGCTGGCAGATAAACAGTCTGCTGTTGGACAGTGGCGAGCAGCAACCTTTGCTGACGGATGGCTTTTCCGCCAAGTACGCCGCCGACGGTACTCTTTATTTTACCCGCCTGTACAAGAAAGGGATTTGGCGCCTGAAACAGGGCGTCGAAGAACTCTTTTATGACCAATACACCCCCCACTTCGGCAGCAGTTGGCAACTGGCTTCCGAGGCACTCTGGTTGCTGCGGCCCAACGACAATGCCATGGGCATTCTCAAGATAGATCTCCACACGGGCAAGAGAGAGGGGCGCGACATTCCGATGGAGAAAGTTTCCCCAAGATTGCTGTCAGTGACAGATGACGGCCAGATTTCGCTGGCATTATTGGGGCCTGCCAATACAGATATAGTTGAAGTAATTAACTGATTTATAAGACATCACCTTTCCGTCACCTTTTCATTATGGTGCTTTTCCCTGCCTGAGATAGCTTTAGGGACAAGGTTGATTGCCTGACCACCAAAGCGCTTGGTTTTTACCCTGAGTACCGGGCCAAAAGGTCAAAGCAATCTCGGGCGCAGTTTGCGCCCACCCATTTCCCAGCAGGAGAAAAGACGATGAAAAGTTTGAATCAGTTTGTGAAAAATGCGATTGGATTTGCGTTACTTTCTACTCTGTTTGCTTTACCGCTACTGCTGGCGTCGACACCCACAAAGGGCAAGGATGAAGTCAATACGCCATCTCTGTGTGAGCCGTATCCAGAGTGTGTGATTTACAAGATCCCCGATGAGTCCATCAATCTATAACCGTCAGTGGAGGCCATCATGTTGCAGGTTACTCTCTATTTGGTTGGTTCACTGAGCGCTTTTGTATTGGTGTACTACCTGTTTTTAAACTTGGTTCTTGCGTCCGAAGAATCAAGGTTGCTCGACCCTAAGGACAAATAACTCTCCCTTTCCAAGCCAAAGGGGCACGGTGTAAACCGCGCCCCTTTTTATTGTCACCCCAAAACCACCTCCTATGGAGGTGGTGATCGTCAAGTCGGGGCTCAGCCCGAAGAGTGCCCATGCTGCATACTGACTCGGTTTGTTACCTGCAAATCAAGGAGTAAGCAGTATGAGCCGATATGAAAGTGCATCGCACGTCTTCTATCGCTGTCAGTATCACATTGTATGGAAGCCAAAGTATGGCCGAGTTGGGCAGGAGGTTTGTCGCAGTATTTATATCTATAGCGGCATGAAGAGGTGTCGGATAGTAGAGCTAAATGTCCTGATAGACCATGTTCACTTATTGGTGAGACTTCCGCCAAGCTTGAGTGTCTTCAGTGGGAGCAAACGAAGAGATCATTCGTCGATATGTAAGGTATCAACAGAAAGTAGAGGCAGAGGAATCAATCGGTCAGCTCAAGCTTGGTTTGGATGGGTGATTCTTTTAGCCCCCTTCTAGGGGGCTGTTCAAAGCCACCTGCTATGCAGGTGGATTTTTTACTTATCCGGAAGCTTAGGAGAAGCTGTGACCGCCCACATGCATGATGCAAAAGGTCCAGACCACGAAAGCCAGAATACCGTGTACCAGAGCATAGAAGGCCTGATCCAGGCGACGTAGGCCGGCTGCTTGCCAGATAAGGTGCAGGTGCAGTCCAAGCACCAGAGGGAACAGTAACAATAAGGGATAGAGGGCGAATGGACTGGCATCTCCCAGCAGAGGTCGGGTCAACAACGACCAGAGCACCATAAAGGCGGTGATCAGCGGGGGCAGGGCAAGCCGATACTGCTCGGGATAGGGAAACATTACAGGTCCTTGATACAGCTGAATAAAGGCGGATCAGCGAACGGCTCTGGCTATCAATTGTGCCTTGGCTTGCAGCATTCCCGTTTCTCCGCCGGGCATATGGCCTTCAAAGTAATGTAAAGTCTCGAATTTGGCAAATCTGTGTTGTAGCTCACACTGATTCAGCAAGAAGTCCGGGTTACTGGGACGGCCAAACTTGGCCTGTTCCTGAGTAAAGGTCTCGTAAAACAACAAACCACCGGGTTTGAGCTGTTTGGCTATCCAGGGCAGCGATGGGCGGTGCAGGTAGTTGAACACCAATACTACGTCGAAAGGTTGAAGCTCGGGCTTGTCGCCCTGCTCAAGGTCCCATTCAATGAATTGGCAGTGAGGAAACTGGCGCCATAGGTCATCAAAGCTCTCGGGATTGCGATCGATGAAGGTAACCTCGGCGCCCTGTTTGGCAAACCAATGGCCATTGCGCCCGGAGCCGCAGGCCAGGTCCAGTACTCTGAGCTCAGGTGTTATCTCAGTGTGCCGCTCAAAGGCTGTGATCAGTTCTGCTGTGTTCATCCCTTGATCTCCTTGCGGCTGTCTATTCTGCGTCTGTGAACTATAGAATAATGCCGCAAGCCCGCGGGTCCGTGTGACACTATGACCGACAGCAAAACCACAGTCACAAGCAACTCGCTCTTGTAGCTTGCCAGAGGAATAAACAGCAGGATCAGCAGCAGCTTCACCAGAGTCAATACCCCTTTGAGTTGGATAAGCCAGCGCCAATCCCTGACTATCTCCCACAGCATCAGGCAACTGCCGCTGGCCATGGCCATTATCCAATAGAGCTGCCAGCTTTCTCTGGGTACCGACAGCAAAATACCGCCACCGGCTCCGACAATTCCCAAAATGTGCAGGGCTCTGAGGCTGGTCTTACAAAGGCGCTGCAGCCAAAACTGCTTTTCAGACATCTGTGCTTTAGCCATGGCGATTATATCTGTGATCCAGAATACAAATTTTCCGTTAGCTTAGCAGCATTCGCCAATTGGCGACTATGCTTGATCCTGTATTTGTCGAGTCTTCTCACATGGAAATGCAGATCCCCAAAACGTTAACTTCGTCAGCTATACGGTACGTTAGCCGTGATTTGTATCAATATGTGACCGACTAATCTGCAAGAGTGCACAGAAATGCGGATAGGTGGCGTCGAGAGAAATCTTTTTGTGACTCAGTTAAATATATGCCTAAAGGGGTAGTGATATCTTCTGCCATGGGAGATATGTCGTGCTACAGCCTTGGTATAAATAACTAAAAAGCAATGTGGTACGAAATAGCTATATATGAGTATGTGAAATAATATGGTGGAGGAACACTCTATGTTCACGGGAGCACTTAAGAAAACAGCACTGGCTGCTCTGATTTCCGGCATGATGGCCGGTACAGCTTATGCCGGCGCAGATGTATTGGCGGATTTTCATGGTGAAATGGGCGGTTGCGATACTTGCCACGTTTCCAAGAAAGGCCCGACCGATGACAACCTGACCCATGAGAACGCCCAGTGCGTTAGCTGCCACGGTGATCTGAAAGAGATTGCTGCCGGTGAAAAAGATCTGAAGATTTCTCCACACAAGTCTCACCTGATCGGTGAAATCGCTTGTACTTCTTGCCACAAAGGCCATGAAAAATCAGTTGCTTACTGTGACGCTTGCCACAGCTTCGGCTTCGATATGCCATTCGGCGGCAAGTGGGAGCGTAAGTTCGTCCCTATCGATGTGCAGAAAGATGCTCAAGACAAAGCTATTGCAGCCGGTCCTCGTGAAACCACTGACGTGGTTATCATAGGTTCTGGTGGTGCCGGTCTGGCCGCCGCAGTATCTGCTCGCGACAACGGTGCCAAAGTCATTCTGCTGGAAAAAGAGCCTATCCCAGGTGGTAACACCAAGCTGGCTGCCGGCGGTATGAACGCTGCTGAAACCAAGCCTCAAGCGGCTCTGGGTATTAAAGACAAGAAAGAGATCATGATTGAGGACACCATGAAAGGTGGCCGTAACATCAACGATCCTGAGCTGGTTAAAGTTCTGGCCAACAACTCTTCCGATTCTATCGACTGGTTGACTTCTATGGGCGCCGATATGACTGACGTAGGTCGTATGGGTGGTGCCAGTGTTAACCGTAGTCACCGTCCAACCGGTGGTGCCGGTGTCGGTGCTCACGTTGCCCAAGTATTGTGGGACAATGCTGTTAAGCGCGGTACCGATATCCGTCTGAACAGCCGCGTTGTACGCGTACTGAAAGATGATTCAGGCAAAGTGACCGGCGTTCTGGTTGAAGGTAAGTACACTGGTTACTACGTGATCAAGGCTGACGCCGTGGTTATGGCTACCGGTGGTTTCGCCAAGAACAACGACCGCGTTGCCAAGTACGATCCTAAGCTGAAAGGTTTTGCTGCTACCAACCACCCAGGTGCAACCGGTGACGGTCTGGATGTTGCCATGCAAGCCGGTGCCGATACCCGCGATCTGGAATGGGTACAGGCTCACCCAACTCTGTCTCCACGTGGTGGTGTGATGGTAACTGAAGCTGTACGCGGTAACGGTGCTATCCTGGTTAACCGTGAAGGTGACCGTTTCGTCAACGAAATCACTACTCGTGACAAGGCTTCTGCAGCCATCCTGAAACAGAAAGGTGCCAGCGCCTTCCTGGTGTTCGATGACTCAGTTCGCAAGAGCTTGAAGAAGATTGAAAACTATGTCCACCTGGGCATTGTTGATGAAGGTAAGACCCCTGAAGAACTGGCCAAGAAGATTGGTGTTCCAGGTGCCGAACTGGCCAAGACTATTGCCAGCTACAACGGTTTCGTGAAGTCTGGTAAAGACACTCAATTCGAGCGTCCTAACCTGCCTCGTGAACTGGGTACTGCCCCTTACTACGCTATCGAAGTTAAGCCAGCTGTACACCACAGCATGGGTGGCGTGAAGATCGATACCAAGGCTGAAGTGAAAGCCAAAGATGGTCATCTGATCCAGGGTATGTATGCTGCCGGTGAAGCAACCGGTGGTGTTCACGGTGCCAACCGTCTGGGCGGTAACGCTATCTCTGATATCGTAACCTTCGGTCGTATCGCCGGTGCTGAAGCTGCCAAGTACGCTAAAGAGCACTAGGCCAAACTAATTCTCCGATAGCACGGAGTCGGGGCGCTTGAGCCCCTCATCAAAAAAGCGGACTGTCAGGAGTCCGCTTTTTTCTTTTTGTTGCGCTGCATCATGTTTCCGGTGAGATTGTCTGTGCCAGGCAAAGACAAGTTTAGGTAATTCACTTACACTTTTAGCTATCATTCCAATTACCGGGTCATAAACAGCATGAAGATAGGTTTTTTCAGCGCCAAGCGTTACGACATGCAGCATTTCAACCGTACCAACCAGGCCTTTGGGGCTCAAATAGAGTACTTCGACGTGCGCCTTTGCATGCAAACAGTGAAACTGGCTTACGGATTCGAAGTGATCTGCGCCTTCGTCAACGACGAACTCAATGACGAGGTGCTGACAGAACTGGCCGCCAACGGCACCCGGATCATCGCCATGCGCTGTGCAGGCTTTAATAATGTCGACCTGGATGCAGCCAAGCGTCTGGGAATGAATGTTGTCAATGTCCCTGCTTACTCTCCAGAATCTGTGGCCGAACATACGGTCGCCCTGATGTTGACCCTGAACCGCAAGATCCATAAGGCGTATCAACGCACCCGGGATGCCAACTTCTCTCTCGAAGGGTTGGTGGGCTTCAACATGTTCGGTAAGACTGTGGGCGTGGTCGGCACTGGGAAAATCGGTATCGCCACCATCAAGGTTTTGCTGGGCTTTGGCTGTAAAGTACTGGCGTTTGACCCTTATCCCAACCCGCAAGTAGAGGCGCTGGGTGCTCGTTATGTCACTCTGGATGAGATGTACCAACAGAGCGATATCATCAGTCTTCATTGCCCGCTGACGGCGGAAAACCGCCATCTGCTCAACGCAGACAGTTTTGCCAAGATGAAGCCGGGTATGATGGTGATTAACACCAGTCGTGGCGGCTTGCTCAACGCCATAGATGCCATGGAAGCGCTCAAGCTCGGACAGATAGGTTCGTTGGGGTTGGACGTGTATGAGAACGAGAAAGAGCTGTTCTTTGAAGATAAGTCCAACGAAGTGATCCAGGACGATGTATTCCGGCGTTTATCGGCTTGCCACAATGTGATCTTTACCGGTCACCAGGCGTTTTTGACCGAAGAGGCCTTGGGCGCCATCGCCCACACCACACTGTCCAATGTACAGAAACTCCTCAGCGGTGAGCGTTCGGGTAACGAGCTTTTCTAAGGAAGGTGCGAACAAGTCCCATGTGTGCTCTGCGTCGGCTTACAGGCCTGGATGCAAGGCGTGGTTCGTAGCAAATGGCCTTAGTCCTTTGCAAGAAGCACAACACAGCAGACAGGTTTGTAAGCCACGCCCTTTGGGGCTTTCACAGCAACCGGCTTTCTGCGTTATCCGACTTCGACAGGCCCCGGCATGCCTTCAGTCAGATGCCTTGAACGCCAATTGCTGTGCAAGCCAGAGTGCCACGAGGACTTATTCGCACCTTCCCTAAAGATAAATACTGACACCCGACTCCCCGATTGCTAGATTGAGGTTACCGCATCGGGGAGATGCTCATAGGGAGGTGTCATGCTGGTTACACAGAGTCTTCATCAACTGCCGACGGCAAGCGGCAGCATGCAAACCCGGGTCTATCGTCCCGATAGCGAGGGTTGTTTTCCCGCCATCATTTTTTACTCGGAAATCTTTCAGGAAACCGCACCTATAAGCCGTATGGCTTGCATGCTGGCCGGTCATGGCTTTGTGGTATTGGTGCCGGAGATTTTCCACGAGCTCAATCCGCCGGGCACTGTGCTTGGTTATGATGACAGTGGCAAGGACAAAGGCAACAGCGATAAGCTGAGCAAGCCATTGGAAGCCCACGATGATGATACTCAGGCGTTGGTGGATTTTATTCGGGCTCAGCCTTGGAGCCGCGGCCGGATTGGTGCCATGGGCGTCTGCGTTGGCGGTCACCTGGCATTTCGCGCCGCCCTTAACCCCGACATAGCAGCGGCATTTTGTCTCTATGCCACAGATATTCACAGCGGCGCTATCCCGAGTGCGCCGGGGAATGACTCTCTGAGCCGCTGCCGGGATATTCGCGCCGAGTTGGTGATGATCTGGGGCAAACAGGACCCCCATGTGCCGAGTGAAGGGCGCCGTCTCATCCAGCAAAGGCTGGAGCAATGCCAGACCTTATACAGCTGGCAGGAGCTCAATGCCCAGCACGCCTTTATGAGGGATGGCGATCCCCGTTATGACCCGGCATTGGTACTGCAGATGTACCAGCAGGCGCTGGCGCTGTTTCAGCGCAGGCTCAATTAATCCTGCTTGGTCAGTTGCTCCGGCTCTGTCTCTTGTGCCTGCGGTACCGAGGCATTGCCGGGTGCCAGCTTCAGCACGGCTTTTTGCAGTATCAGGTTGTTGGGGTAGGTAACAGTATCGCCGTTGTCGCGGCGGATAAGCACGTGGAACAGCCCCACTTCCAACAATACCCCGGTAATATCTTCATCCTTGTCGACGACTTTGATCCGCTCACCGACTTTGTAGGGAAACACAAAAAAGATCAGCACCCCGGCGGTGAGGTTACTCAGTATCGACCACTGGGCCACCAAAGCCACCCCCAGCACGGCAAATGCCGAAGACACGAACAGTGAAACCTCCTGATAGCCGAGTCCCAGAGAAACGGCCATCAACGACAGAGTGACAAAGAACAACAGATAGCTGATAAAGCGGGTCACCAGGCTGGTACGGGCGGCGCTGACCTGTTTCTTGTCCGCCAGGGTTTGCACCGCATTTTTCAGCGCCCGCTGCAGAAAGAAAAACACCCCGAGATAGAGGCAGGCAATCAGAATATTGTGAGTCATATGGCGTATGCTTCTGTGAGAAATAAGGCATTTGCTGGCATACTAGCGACTTTGTCACAGGGGATAAACTCCCCAACCGAGAATTATTCAAGCATGGCAGATTATCGCACCTTAGTGCAGCAACAGGATGAATGGGGCAGCGTCGCTGTCCTCGATGATGGCGACTGTCGGATCTTGGCCTTCGGCGAACACGACGAGCAGAGCAAACTGTTGAAAAAGGCCCCCCATGTACCGCAGCACACCTATGTGCAGGCCATGCTGCTGGCGCTTTTGTACCTCAAACCCAAGAGTGCCATCATTTTGGGGTTGGGCGGCGGCGCCTTGGTGCATGCTCTGAGGCATTTTGATGCCGCTATCAAGCTGACCGCGGTTGAGTTGCGCCCCCTGGTGCTGCAGTTGGCCAAGAGCCATTTTCAACTGCCACTGTCGAAAAAGCTGAACCTTATCAATGAGGATGCCAATCAGTTTCTGGCCAGTGCCGAGCACAAGAAGGTAGATATTATCTTCGCCGATCTCTACGGCTCTGAAGGGGTGGATGCCGGTCAGCTGAGCCAAGCCTTTATCGAGCAGAGCCTGGCACTGCTCAAGAGTGAAGGTTTGCTGGTGCTCAACTGCTGGAAAGAGCACAGTCAGGACAGAGGCCTGCTGGCTCGCCTGCAGCAACATTTCCCCGATGTGCGGGCCTGCCTCACGGGGGGCGGCAACTGGGTAGTGTTTGCCTCAAGGACACCGAAAAACTTTACCAGTGCCGGGCTCAAACAGGGCGCCGCCGGCTTGTCTGCTGTGCTGGACTGCGATCTCGGCCGCTCTCTCAGTCGCTTCGAACTCTGGCAGTAGGCTAATTTGTAAGGGATTGTTAAGGGCACTAGTCCGTAAAAGCCCTGATGTTATATTTGTCTGCCCCTCAATAATGATAAGCAGTACAAATGAATAAAAACAAAAGATTAGCAGTAAAACTTCTGACCCTATCCTGCCTTATGGGCGCTGGGACGACACAGGCCGAACAGTATGAGTTTGCCACTCAAGTCGCCCCGGCCAACACCTTGGTGATGTTCCAGCATCAGGATGGCACCCTATACTCGGCCGCCGGATTGCAGGCGGATACCCGCAAACAACTGCAGCGCGCCATTGCGGCCGCCAACTTCAAAGGCCAGGAGGGCGAGCTGCTCGAATTGCTGGCCCCCATTGGTACCCAAGCAGAGCGCCTGCTGCTGCTCGGGCTTGGGGATGCTGAACTGACGCCGGGGAAGACAGCCTTGCTGGGGGGCAAGCTGTCAAATCACCTGGAAGCCGTCAAACAACCCAAGGTGGCGGTATGGGCCGCTGATATCCCAAATAGCCAGGGATTTATCGCCGAATTGACCCAGGGGATTTCCCTGGCCAGCTACCGCTATCGTGACTTCACGGCCAAGCCGCGTACCGAAAAACAGTACCATTTTGCGGTCGCCGAGCCCAAGGTAGCCGAGACCAATCACCTCAAGTCGGCAGCGATTGCCGATGGGGTGGCGCTGGCGCGGGATCTGACCAACAAACCGGCCGCCGAACTCTATCCCGAGTCCTTTGCCGATGCGGCCAAGGAACTCAAGCGTCTTGGCGTCAAGATCAAGGTGTTGGAACCCAAAGAACTGGCCAAACTCAATATGGGTGCGTTGCTGGCCGTGGGCAAAGGCAGCGAGCGAGGCCCAAGGCTGGTAGTCTCGCACTGGCAGGGCAGTGATGATGCTCCGGTGGCGCTGGTGGGGAAGGGGATTACCTTTGACTCAGGCGGCTATAACATCAAGGCGACCGGCACTTCGATTGCGTGGATGAAGTCAGATATGGCCGGCGCCGCCACAGTGTTGGGAACGGTCAAGGCGATGGCCGCCTCCAAGGCGCCGGTTAATCTGGTGGGTATCATGCCGCTGGCGGAAAACATGGTCTCGGGTCGTGCAATGATCCCGGGGGATGTGATCAAGACTGCCCAGGGGCTGACGGTTGAAGTCCTCAATACCGACGCTGAAGGACGCCTGGTGCTGGCCGACGGTCTTTGGTATGCCCGCGAGAAATACCAACCACAAGTGATAGTGGATGTGGCGACCCTCACAGGGTCCAAGGTGCGTGCCCTAGGGGTGGAGTATGCCGGCCTGTTCAGTGACTCGGAACCTTTGGTGCAGCAACTGACATACGCGGGACAGCAGGTGGGGGAAAAGCTGTGGCGTCTGCCGCTGGATCCGGCCTACGGCGAAGAGCTGCATTCCAGCATCGCGGATTTAACCAACACAGGCCGTGAAGGCAGCGCCGGGGCTTCTTCGGCGGCGATGTTTCTCAAGCGTTTTGCCGGTGATCAACCCTGGGCTCATCTGGACATTGCCGGTAATGCCCTGGTCAGGAGCGACACTCAACTGGCTCCGGCCGGTGCTACCGGTTATGGTGTACGCCTGCTGAGCCATTGGTTGGAACAGCATAAGTTCAGCGAGAACCAATAGATCAATAACTTGCCCGGGAGCGAAGGGTAATCGCTTTTTTCGCTCCCGACACAAGTTCCTCTGAAAAACCGATTAAGGCAACAGCTTTTATCCGTTATCTTATTTTAAACCCTTTGGTTAATATGACTTCCATCGACGGGCAGCAATGAAGTTGACCCGGACAATTCAAACTGAAAATGGGAGCATACAATGACTCAGTCAATCATCAACTCTGTAATCAAACCCTTTAAAGCTACCGCCTTCCACAAAGGTGAATTCGTTGAGCTGACCGAACAGGATCTGCTGGGCAAGTGGTCTGTAGTTTTCTTCTATCCAGCCGACTTTACCTTCGTTTGCCCAACTGAACTGGGTGATATGGCTGACCACTACGAAAAACTGCAGGCCATGGGCGTTGAAGTTTACTCTGTGTCTACCGACAAGCACTTCACTCACAAGGCATGGCACGATACTTCCGACACCATCAACAAGATCCAATTCCCAATGATAGGTGACCCAACCGGCGCAATCAGCCGTAACTTCGGCGTGCTGGTTGAGGAAGACGGTGTTGCCCTCCGCGGTACTTTCGTCAGCAACCCTGAAGGTGAAATCAAAGTCGCTGAAATCCATGACCTGGGTATCGGACGTAGCGCCAGCGAGCTGGTTCGTAAGATCCAGGCTGCTCAATATGTTGCCACTCACGACGGCGAAGTTTGCCCAGCCAAGTGGCAGCCAGGCGACGAAACTCTGGCTCCTTCTCTGGACCTGGTTGGCAAAATCTAAACTGCCAGTCTGATCCGGAAGGCTCCGAACCTCCCCCCGCAAGGGTTCGGAGCCTCTTTCCCCGCACTATTTCTGTTTTCCTTTAGTCTGATTCTGGAGTCATCATGTTGGATGCGAATCTGAAAAATCAACTGCAAACCTATCTGCAGAACCTCAAGCAACCAGTTGAACTTGTCGTATCTGCAGATGAAAGCCCAAAGTCCAAAGAGCTGTTGGCTCTGGCACAGGATATTGCCTCGCTGTCTTCCCTGGTCAGTGTGACCGAGCAGTCACTGTCCCGTACCCCGGCGATGCAGGTTACCTCAATCAAGGGCTCTGACATACGCTTTGCCGGTTTGCCCATGGGGCACGAATTTACCTCACTTGTGTTGGCTCTGCTGCACACAGGTGGGCATCCCATCAAGCTGGAGGCCGAGCTGATCGAGCAGATCCGCAGCCTGCCAGGGGAATATCATTTTGAAACTTTTGTTTCTCTGAGCTGCCAGAACTGCCCGGATGTGGTGCAGGCGCTCAATATGATGGCGGCGATCAACCCACGGATCAGCAATACCATGATAGATGGTGCCCTGTTCCAGGATGAGGTTGAGCAGCGTAACATCATGGCCGTGCCTTCGGTTTATCTGAACGGCGAGCCTTTCTCTGCCGGCCGCATCAGCCTGAAAGAGATACTCAATAAACTGGATACCAATGCCTCTGCCCGCCAAGCCGAGAGCCTCAACCAGCGTAAGCCCTACGAAGTACTGGTGGTTGGCGCCGGGCCTGCCGGTGCATCAGCCGCCATCTACGCAGCCCGTAAGGGACTGCGCACTGGGCTGTTGGCCGACAAGTTTGGTGGCCAGGTCAGCGAAACCGTCGGCATTGAAAACTTTATTTCGGTCAAGGCGACTGAAGGCCCCAAGTTGGTGGCAAATCTGGAAGAGCATGTTCGCGACTATGAAGTGGATGTGATGGATAACCAGAAGGCGGTTCGTCTTGGCAGCAATGGCCTCTATGAAGTGGAACTGGAAAATGGTGCCGTACTCAAGAGCCGTACAGTCCTGTTGGCCACAGGGGCTCGCTGGCGGGAAATGAATGTTCCCGGTGAGCAGGAATATCGTGGCCGCGGTGTGGCTTATTGCCCTCACTGTGATGGCCCGCTGTTCAAGGGTAAACGGGTTGCGGTGATCGGCGGTGGTAACTCGGGTATTGAGGCGGCTATCGATCTGGCCAACATAGTCGAGCATGTGACTGTACTCGAGTTTGACAGCAAATTGCGCGCCGATGACGTGCTGCAGCGCAAGGCTAAATCTATGGGTAACATCACCATCATCACCCAGGCGCAAACGACAGAAGTCCTTGGTGATGGCAGTCGGGTTATCGGGCTCAACTACACAGACAGAGCCAGTGGCGAGCAGCATAATATTGCGCTGGCAGGTATCTTTGTGCAGATAGGTCTGGTGCCCAACACTGAATGGCTGCGCGGCACTGTGGAATTGACTCCGCGCGGTGAGATCATTGTCGATGAACGCGGTCAGACTTCACTGCCAGGGGTGTTTGCCGCCGGTGACGTGACCAACTCGGCCTACAAGCAGATCATCATCGCCATGGGTAGCGGTGCAACCGCCTCTCTGGGAGCCTTTGACTACCTGATCCGCCATTCAGAGGATGAATCGGCAGCGGCTTGATGGGTTAACCACTCAACAGCCTTTAGCAACACTGCAGCCGGCCAAGTGCCGGCTTCTTTTGTTCTAAGGCAAACCTTTGGTTCAGCTGAGCGTCAGTCTCTTTGGGTTAATTTGAACCGTTTAGGGTCAATGCCGGTTGGTGGAAAATGACCTTGCCACTCGATTGCCTTGGCATTCCAGGTTTGGAGTAAATAACAATGTCTGCATCTTATTTGGCAAAGAGCGCCTTGTTGCCTTTGCTGCTGGGTTTGGGGAGTCTCGGTGGCTGCGCCGATATTCTCTGCTCTGCCCGTACCGACGAAGCGGTAGCCGATGGTTGGCAGGATCACAATCAGTGTGTGCGTCAGGCGGAAGACAACTTACGTCGTCATCAGCAAGAACAGCAAAGGCAGCAGGATACTACGACGCGTCAGGCATTGCAGGAGGCATTGGCGCAGCATAAGTGAGTCTTAGGTTCGCCCATGTATCCACAATAAAAAAACCGGCTTTGCCGGTTTTTTGCTATCGCCAGAGCCTTGGGAATATCAGGCTGTGGTATTGATATTGTGGCCTATGTTACCAACCGGGCCGGCAGGTTCTTGTGTCGGCGTGGCGGCCTGAATAAGTTGCAGCGCGATTTCGCCTTCGGCTTCTTGTTGCTGCTTGGCCAACTGCGCGACTTTAACACCGACAGCGCCGGTATCCATATTGACCGACAGCGGCTGGGAGTTGAGAGAAACTGTCATGGCTTTCCTCTGGGTTGGAGAGTCGCTTCGGGACTCGGGCATGATCCTGTTATCGGCATCAATAGCTATAACTTTAGCCTAAATCCCGCTTGTCCGGCAAAAAGCCAAGCCACCAATGGGCGACTTGGCTTCTTGCTGCTGCTCTGCACTTCAAGTCGTGATCCATCAAGCGGCCTTACGGCGGCGCTCCAGCAGTTTTCTACCGCTGACTATCAGGATAGTGACGACTATGGCGCCGATAATCAGCCCCAATGCCAGGGTGACGCTCTGTAGCGCCGCCGGGTTGACCGCCAGGGTGCCGCCCAAGCCAAGCATCATGATGCCGGACATCAGCTTCAGGGTCTGGCCCTCTTTCTCGGTCAACTTACGTTTACCAAGCGTCATACTGAAAGCAATCACTATGATGGCCAGTGGGATCACATAGACAATGTTGTACAGCACCAGGTACATATAGCGCTCAAAGCTCGGCAGGTTATGCATGGAGAGCACGCTGGTGTAGATCATAGGGAAGCCCGCAGTACACAAGAGTTCATAGGCGTTGGCCAGAATCGCCAGCACTGTGGTGCCGGCTATCATGGTCGCCAGGCTGGAGGCGCTGGACAGCTTACCCATGCGCTTGATAAGCCCGGTGCGGTTTTCCGCCGACATGGAGAGGGTTACTTCTCCTTTGGTAACGAAGTAGTCCTTCACGTTGATACTGCCGGCGATCAGCGCCAGTATTCCCGCCGCCAGAATAATCATCCCGCCATCACTGCCGGCCCCCAACAGCTGGAAGATGTTGAGCCAGGCGGTCATAAACAGGAAGTAAATAAAGCCCGAGAAAAACACGAAGATACCACCAACCAACAGCATACGGCTGCGGCTCTTGGCGTTGACCATGATGGACAGCAGGAACAAGAGCACGAAGAAGGCACAGGGGTTAAAGGCATCGACACCGGCCAGTACCAGCGTCAGAATTGGCAGCGACATGGTTTCAGGTGTCACCACCCCAACCAGAGGCAATTCCACCGGCTGCACTTCGGGCTCTGCCGCCAGAGCCGTGGCATCACAGGTGCCATCGCCACCATCATTGGCGCAGGTGCCAAACAGCGGCGCCTGAGTTGAACCTGTGTTTGCCTGAGTGCTTGTTTGTCCCGGCATATCTTCCGGGCTCAACTGGCCGCCCGCCTGCAGGTAGCAGTTCTTGAGGCGGTTGAGCAGGAACTGACCTGTCACCTCTTCACTGGAATAACCGACTATCGCCTTGCCACAGGTAGCCATATAGGGCACTGAGCGGGCTTCTGTTCCTGTCTCTGTGGCCAACTGCTGCCACAGCTCCTGAGTACCCGTGGCGCCCACCATCACAGAGTGCAGCTCTATCCAGGGGTAGCGCTCCGGCAGAGAGTCGATGAATGGATGCGCTTCAGCGCAGTGGGGACAGGTCTTGGACCAGACAAAATATAAAGGAATTTTGATCTGCCCTTGCTGATCCACCTGTTGCCACTGGATCTGCGACGCCGAATTTTCGGTTGCGGCAAGGCCTGCGCTGAAACTCAGTAACAGGCAGAGAAAGAGGGTTCTTAACATAAGCTTACCTGTGTAAGAGGGATTGAACTGTATCTGAATGACCCATAGCCCGGTTCAGGCTACAAGTACCCTACAAATACTTTACTCCAAGCCCTTGGTATCCATGATAAAGCAGCATCAAAACTGTTAGCAGACTCGAAAAAGTCCCTAAAGTGAGACACATGGACATTTGTTAAGCTTTGAGTAATAAAACCGCATTCGAATAGTGCCATTGTGGTAAGCGACTTCAGTAATTTACTTTTTTGCCGCTAAACTTTTACTCCACCCTAAAAATTTATAGGACTTCTTATGCAGTTCACGCTTAAAACCCGCTTACTGCTGGTCAGTCTGGGCGCCGTTTTGCTTACGGTTGCCGCCCTGGTTGGCCTTTCCTCCTCTTCCATTCGTGATAATGCCATGCAGCGAACCCAGCGCGAGGTCGATCAATTGGCGAACACCTTTGCCGGCGGCATAGGGCAGTGGATGTATGACAGACAAAAAGCGATCAGCAGCATCAAGGGCACGCTGCAGCGGAACCCTGAGGTCAATATCACCCCTTTTCTGATGCAGGCCCATGAGGCCAGCGGTTTTGCGCTGACCTACTACGGCGATGAGCAGGGCAACATGTACCGTCAGGATCCCAGCCTGAATACGGCTGGTTATGATCCCCGGGTTCGCCCTTGGTATCAGGATGCCAAGCGGGAAGGAGCCATGATAATGACGGCACCTTATGTCAGTGCCACATTGCAAAAGCTGGTGGTCACCATAGCCGAACCGGTAATGAACAGCGGTCGCCTGCAGGGCGTGGCAGCGGCTAATCTCACCATAGATCAACTGACAGATGCGGTGCGAACCCTCAAGGTGCCGGGTGACGGCTATGCCGTGATGCTTGAACGCTCAGGCTTGATTATCAGTCATCCGGACAAGGACCTGAACGGTCAGCAGTTCAGCCGTCTTGGCAGTGCCTTCAATCCTCAGTGGCTCAGCGCCAGGATCAGCGCCAATACCCTGGATGAGATGGCATTCGACGGTAGCAGCAAGCTGTTTTACGTGGCGGCGGTGCCTCATACAGATTGGGCACTGATGTTTGTGATGGACAAGGCAAGCATCATGGCCGAGGCCACCGAGTTGGCATGGTGGATGTCTGCGGTGGGCGTGTTGTTTTTGGTGGGCTTTGGTCTGTTGCTGGTATTGGTGTTCAAGAGCCAGTTCCGCGATCTGGAACGTCTGGCCAAGGCGCTCAACGATATTGCCGAAGGGGAGGGGGACCTCACAGTCCGTATCGAGACCCGTAATCAGCACGATGAGATAGGCATGCTCGCCGCCGGCTTTAATCGTTTTGTTGAACGCCTGCACGGCATGATTTCCCGTATGAGTGACATAGCCCAGCAGTTGGGAGGCCAGGCACAGGAGACCCGCCATTCGGCCGAGAGTAACAGCCAGAGCATCGAAGTGCAGCAGGACGAAGTCACTATGGTGGCAACCGCTGTGACCGAAATGGCCAGTGCCACCGAGGAGATCGCCAGCAATGCCGAACTGACGGCACAGACGGCGCAGTCGGCGGTCGGCCTGGCAGGCAGTGGACAACAGCAGGTGCTGCAGAGCCAGGAGTCGATTCGTAGCCTGGCGCAGGAAGTGGATACCGCCAGTCAGATCATCGGCGAGCTCAACGAGCACTCACAGAAGATCAACAGCATTTTGCTGACCATCAGCGGTATTGCCGAGCAGACCAATTTGTTGGCTTTGAACGCCGCCATCGAAGCCGCCAGAGCCGGTGAGCAAGGGCGTGGCTTTGCCGTGGTGGCTGATGAAGTCAGGGTGCTGTCGCAGCGCACTCATGCGTCGACACAAGAGATCCAGACCATGATTGAGACCTTGCAAAAAACCGCTTCCAAGGCAGTGAATTCCATGGCTCAGAGTCATCAGATGGCCGAAACCAGTGTGATGGATGCCGAATCGGCCAGTGCCAGTCTGGAGCAGATAAGCCAAGCGATCACCCAGATATCCGATATGGCCAGCCAGATAGCTACAGCGGCCGAAGAGCAAACCTCTGTCACCAGCGAAATCAACCGTAATACCGAGTCGATTCGTGAGGTTTCTCAAACCCTGTCACAGGAGGCCAACAGCGCCACTGTCAAAGCGCAGGAGTTGGCGGAGTTGTCAGATTCGCTGCGCCGTGAAGTCGGCCGTTTTAAACTCTAGCGCAATGTCTAAGGAAGGTGCGAACAAGTCCCATGTGTGCCTGCATCGGCTTACGGGCCTGTAAGCCACTTCGCACCTTCCCTAAGGGGCATTCATTTGTGGATCTTGAAAGTACTTAGTTATTCGGCGGCGCTTGGCTTTTCAATCGTCGCCATCATCTGTTGGTTATTACACCAATGCAGACTCACTTCGCGGTTATCTTTATGGGTTGCCGTGCGGATACGAGTGACTATGGGGTGAGAGAAGTGTGCTGCGGTTAAATATTCTTTAACCCTTTCAATTCGTCTATTGGCAAGCCACATATTATATTTTTGTAAATCTTCATCGCCGATAGACTTATCCATATTGAATTCCAATAACAGATAGCCGCTTGAATTATCGCTATTATCAGCAACAATTTTATCCAGTTGCAAAGAATCCTGGGTACTGAAATAAGAGCTGTTCTTGGCATAATCGACATTGCCAAGCAAAACGCTTTTCTCACAGGTGGCTTGGGTCGCGCCGGTAAACAGCAGTAACCCCAGAATCAGGGCGCGCATATCATTCTCCTTTGACTATGACTTTATTATTGCTCACGTCCACTTTTGAGGCGCAAATTTAATCGATTGTCCAGGAAAAATCAATTTTATATGAATATCAACCTTTGCTGAATGACAGCGTCATAATACAGAATGAATGACGGAAAAATGTCGCAACAAATATAATTTCAATTGCTGCGACATTTATTTGTATTCTTGCCAATAAATTGACTGAATATTAGCGCTGAATAATATCAGAGCTTCAGTTGATCTTAATGTCATTCACAGTGAGCCCCACATCAAGGTTGTTGCGGGTGGCATTGGAGTAGGGGCAAACACTGTGGGCCTTGAGTACCAAGGCTTCGGCCTCGGCCTGCGCGAGCGGCAGAGTGACAGCCAGAGATACCTGCAGCGCAAACCCACCATCTTGACTGACCAAGCCGACATCGGCGGTGACAGGCGCGCTGGCAAGCTTGATTTTACCCAGGCGCGCCACATGTAAAATGGCGTTGGAGAAACAGGCGGCGTAACCGGCGGCAAACAACTGTTCCGGATTGGCCCCGGCTCCTGTCCCGCCCATCTCCTTGGGATAGCTTAGGGTCAATGACAGGGCACCGTCATGAGTGGCTACTTCGCCGTTGCGGCCGGCTTTGGCTGTGGCTTGAGTGTGATAGAGCATAGTAGTTTCCTTAATTTAAATTGTGCACAATCTAATTGCTGGCAATGATAGATCGATATTTGTTACAAAAGCAAGTATATTGCGCACAATTAAATTGTGTTTAGGGTTTGCATATGTCAAACGAGCCCCTGTGCCTGGAAAACCAGGTTTGCTTTTCGCTATACAGCGCCGCCAATGCTATGGTGCGGGCCTACCGGCCTGTGCTGGATGCCCTGGATCTTACCTATCCGCAATATCTGGCCATGCTGGTGCTTTGGCAACACAAGGGCATCAGTGTCAAGGCGCTGGGTGAGCGTTTGCATCTGGACTCAGGCACCTTGACCCCCTTGCTCAAACGCCTGGAAACTAAAGGCTTGCTGTTAAGAGGCCGCAGTGAACAGGACGAGCGGGTGCGGGTATTGACGCTCACTGATGCCGGGCTGGCTTTGCAAGCGCGCGCCGCCGATGTGCCCGAGCAGATGCTGTGTCGCAGCGCCATGCCGCAGGCGGAGCTGCAACAACTGAAAAGCTTGTGTGACACCCTGTGGCTGCAATTGGAACGTTAACGGAAAGAGGCTGATGGAACAGGTCGATCTGGCAATCATAGGTGGCGGCATATCCGGGGTGGCGGTGGCACAGTGCGCGGCGGCAGCCGGTTATTCCGTGGTGCTATTGGAAAAGTCCACTCTGGCGGCAGGCACCTCCTCCCAGTCCAGCAAACTGATCCATGGCGGCTTACGTTATCTCGAATCCGGGCAACTGGATCTGGTGCGCGAATCGCTGCGGGCCCGGCGCGAGTTATTGCGTCTGGCGCCGACACTGGTCAAGGCCGTCCCTTTCTTTATCCCGGTTTATCGTGACAGTCGCCGCGGCGCCTTGACCCTCAGGGCCGGCCTCAGCCTCTACGGCTTGCTGAGCGAGTTTGACCGCCTGGGCCGTTTTCGTAGCCTGCCTGCCAGGGCTTGGGGGAGCTTTCCCGGACTCAAGCTGGCCGGAATGACCCATATGTTCCAATACTGGGATGCCCAGACGGATGATGCCTTGCTGACCAAGGCGGTGGCCGACAGTGCCAGGCTGCTCGGTGCCGATATCCGCGAGGGCGCCGAGTGTTTGACAATAGAGCATGAGCCTCAGGGATGTAAGCTGAGTTACCGGGATGCGGATGGCGACAAAATGCTGCACTGCCGCTTTCTGGTCAACGCCGCCGGCGCCTTTGTCAACGAACTGCTGGCGCGGGTGACACCGCCCATAGCCCAGACGGCAATAGACTGGGTGCAGGGGAGTCATTTGCTTCTGGATATTCCTGCGCCGCCCGGGGTGCTCTATCTGGAATCCTGCTTCGATGAGCGGGTGGTATTCGTGATGCCTTGGTACGGCAAGACGTTGATAGGAACCACGGAAACCCTCTGCCAGGGACCGGTCCCGCAGATCACCCGAGAGGAGATAGCATATCTGCTGGGGATCTATCGGCACTATTTTGGAGGCTCTGGCAGTTTTACGGGTGCTGTCACTACAGAGGCACTTGAAGCCAAGGTATTGGCGCATTTCAGTGGCATGCGGGTGCTGCCCAAGGGCGATGGCGATGCCTTTGGTCGGCCGCGGGAGGTACAGTTGTACCAGCGTTATTCCCATCCCAGGTTGCTGACGCTCTACGGCGGCAAGTTAACCACCTTTCGTGCCACTGCCAAGGCGGTGACGGCAGAGATAAGCAAGGTGCTTGGCAAACGCAGTCCCAAAGCGGATGTCGACAAGCTGATGCTGGGATGATTTTTAGGGTGAAACAGGCTAAAGTGTGCCGCTTTTGCCGCCGGGCTGAATTGGAAACTTGGGATATATCAGAGTGAGATGTGACTTTTTTGCGCAGGGCAAGTGCCGCTCCTGTACTCACATAGAAACGCCAATGGCGCAACAACTGGCCGCCAAGAGTGAGCAGTTGGCGCGGTTGCTCAGCCCCTTTACGCCCTTTGAACTCTTGGCCCCGGTCAGCGGGCCGTCCCTGGGTTTTCGTAACAAGGCCAAGATGGTGGCACTCGGGGCCGCCCATCAACCCATTCTGGGGATAGTTTCCCCGATTGGTGAGGCCGTGAGCCTGTGTGATTGTCCTCTCTATCCTGCCGATATGCAGGCCTTGCTGCATCGGCTTGAGCTGTTTGTGCGTCAGGCCGGGATCCCACCCTATCGGGTAGATAAGGCCAAGGGCGAACTCAAGTTTGTGTTGTTGACCCGCGCCGAAATCAGCGGCGACTTTATGCTCAGGTTTGTGTTGCGCTCCAGGCAATCCATCGAACGGATTGAGCGTGAACTGCCAAAGCTGCTGGTCGAGTTTCCTGCCATCAAGCTGGTATCTGTGAATCTGCAGCCGGTTCATATGGCCAGGCTCGAAGGTGAGCAGGAGATTTTTCTTACCGAGGCGCAGCGTCTGGAGGAGTCCTTCAATGGCGTGCCTCTTTATATCCGCCCCAAGAGCTTCTTTCAAACCAACCCACAAGTGGCGGCGGCCCTTTATCAGAGCGCCAAAGACTGGGTCAGTGAGCTGAAGCTTGAGTCTATTTGGGATCTCTTCTGTGGTGTCGGCGGTTTTGGGCTGCACTGTGCCAATAAAGACACAGAGCTTACGGGGATTGAAATCGAGGCTGAAGCCATCGCCTGCGCCCGATTATCGGCCGAAAAGCTGGGGCTTGAGCGGGTGAACTTCAAGGCGCTGGATTCGGGCAGTTTTGCCGCGGCGCAGTCGGCAGGCCAGGTGCCGGATCTTATGATAGTCAATCCGCCGAGACGTGGCATAGGCGCCGAGCTTTGCCAGGCCATTTCGACCTTTGCGCCGCCGCATCTGCTTTATTCCAGCTGTAACCCTGAATCTTTGGCCAAAGATCTGGCGGCCATCAGTGGCTATCGTGTGTGCAAGGTGCAGCTGTTCGATATGTTTCCGCACACGGATCACTATGAGGTATTGGTGCTGCTTAGTCGCGGCTAAGACAGTGGCTTCTATGCTCTTGGCCAACACAGGCTGATGGCGGCGCCGCCCAGAGTTTGCGAGTGGCTCAGCTCCAGTCGGCCGCCGTGCCAGATGGCAATCTTGCGCACTATATAAAGCCCCAGGCCAAAGCCGCTGCCATCACTCTGTTTGGCATCTCTGGCAAAGGCCGCCAGTAGTTTTTTGCCTTTATCTTCAAAGCCCGGGCCATCATCCTCGACTCTGAGGCAGTTATGGCTTTCGCTTTGCTCGAAACTCACCTGTATCTCTTTTTCGGCGAAACGCATGGCATTTTGGATCAGGTTCTGGCAGGCCACATTCATTGCCGTCTTATCGAATTGTGCCTGGCCCGGCACAGAGTGAAATCCTATTTGAAAGTCACGGCCATAGAGGCTGTATTTTTGCTCTAGAGTCTGCATAAAGTCTGCGATGGATTGAGGCGAATGGCATAGTTCTCCCTGTTTATGTTCCAGGCGGGCAAAAGAGAGATAGTTGGCCGCCAACTGTTCTATCTCATCTATGTCCTGGGCCAGGCGCGCTGCGTATTGAGGCTCCATCTGCTGCTTGCTCAGCTCAAGGGCAAAGCGCATCCGCGCGAGCGGAGTGCGTACTTCGTGGGAGATGGTATGGGATAACTCTTTATGCATCTGGACAAAACTCACTATCTGGTGGCTCATGCTATAAAGCGCCTGAGCCAAGGGAAAGATAGCCGAGCTTTTACGTATGGTTAGCGGTTGCAGCGAAGGCTGACGGCCAAAGCGAATGGCGCTCTGTTGCAGGGTATGGAGATCGCGAAACACAGGCCAGATAAGCAAGATGGCGACCAGGGCCAGGCTGGAATAGAAACCGAGCAAGATCAAACTGGTGACATCCTCCCTGTCTTGCTTCTCTGTTACCGGGCCAAATCTGAGTAGCTCACTGCCTGAGCCTTGCTTGTAGTAATAGAGCTCGCCACTGGAGTGACGCAGCGCCAAGGTCTGCCCCTCATTGAGTAGCTGTCTCAGGCTAGTGGGCAGTGCCAGACTGCCGGCGGCAAGAGTTGAGAGATGCGCGCCCTGTCCCCGGGTCTGCAATAAGTCGTCCACCGAGATCAAATAGCTGGCCTCTTCGCTGCGATATTGATCTGTCAGTTGGCCAAAGCTCCACAGCAGCAGGGAGCAGGACAGCAGCAGAAACCCAAACAGTCGGTAAAACTGAAACTTCATGCCTGAATCCTGATCATGGCTTGATTGGGCTGGTAGTTGAACAGATAGCCCTTGCCGTGCACTGTGGTGATCTGCAGGCCGCTTATCTCCAGCTCATCGAGGCGTTTGCGCAGCCTGCTGACCTTGAGATCTATGGCTCTGTCCAGGCCGTCATAGGCGCGGCCGATAAACTGCTCGAATAGATACTCCCGTGACAATACCCGCCCGGCGTTGATCACAAACACCCACAGGAGTTCAAACTCCTTGGTGGTAAAGGCCAATGCCGAGCCCGCCAGAAGCACCTGCTGCTGATTGGGATCAAGCTGCAGATCGTGCAGACACAAGGTTTTGCGTCCGGGCAGCTGTTGCCTGTTACGAAGTTGAGTACGTATTCGTGCCAGCAGCAAGGGGGGAACCACGGGCTTGAGCAGGTAATCACAGGCGCCCAGCTCCAACCCCAGGATCTGATCGCCTTCACTGTCGCGGGCGGTGAGGAAGATAAGCGGGCAGGGATAACAGGCCGCCAAACGGGGGTAGATACCAAAGCCATCTTCACCGGGAAGCATCACATCGCAGAGGATCAGGCTGAAACTGTCACTGTCCTGACGGGCAAGCGCGGCTTCGGCATTGTCCAGATGAACCAGCTCGAAGCCTTCATTGGCCAGATAAGTGCAAATAAGTTCCGCCAGCGGCAGATCATCCTCAATCAGGAGTATTTTTTCTTTCATAGCAGATCCCAACTCAGGCCCCGCCGTCTGCGACTGACGGGCTCGTAGATAGCCACTCTGAGCAAGCGGCTGGCAACTGTGCGGTTTTGCTGATCCCTGAGCTCGATAAGCGTATCCCTGACCAGGCTTAATTGCAGCTTGTAACTGAAGTCACGGCGTTGATGAAAACAGGTCAAAGGCGCTGCGCTGTTGGCCAGCCAAAGGCACAGAGAGCGAGGCTGTTGGCTGTGAAACTCGAGTTGCAGTTGCAGCTTGCATTCCGATTCCTGATTGGTCATGGCGCAGGTATCCGGCGCCAGCCAAAGCTCTTCTCCCAAGGCGCTTGCCCAGGGACTTATCAGCATGAGTAACCACAGTAGCCATCGATTCATAGAGCCCTCAAAACCGATAACTCAAACCGATGAAACCTGAGAGATAGCCATCCTTGTCTATCATGGGACTGTTGGTGATCCCCGAGTCAAGCCAGGTGTATTCGGTTACCATCACCAGGTTGATATCCTGCCACAGTGGCAGATTAACCAGCAGGCGGGCGTGATAATTGATACTGGCCGAGGGGGTGTAACTCAGTCTCAGCGGTCCGCTTTCTTCCGGCGTAAGCTGATAGTAGTAACGCACCAAGGATTCACTCTTGCGAATCGCGCCTAGCTCAAGCCCAAGGGCTCCCCAGGAGTAGAGCAGGCTCTTTTTCAATCTGAGCTGCAGCTCATTGCCGTCATGTACCCCGGAAATGTCCTGAAATAAGCCCAGATTGATATCCGTGTAGGGCGTGACCCAAGTGACGGAAACTCCGCCCAGATAGGAGATGTGACGTTGGATTTCGTCAAGGATAGGTTCGCTGTTACCGTTGGGGCGTACGACCTGTCCCTTGTAGGGGGAGAAGCCTATGATGTCGCTCAAAAACAATTTGTTGAGGCCATCAAACTCGAAAAAGAATCCATCTTCATTGAGCTTGGTTTGCAGATCGAATAACCAGTTGTCCGACTCATAGAGGCTGTAGCCCAGAGTAAAGTTTTCCAGATAGAAGCGTTCTGAGTAGTAGCTCCAGGATGGCAGCAGGAAGGTTTCTATCGGCTTGGCATGCACTCTGGGATTATCCAGGCGGCCATATCCCAGGGCGAGGGCAAGTCTGAACTCATCCACAGGGACAGTTTCCGTCGCATTTTCTTCAGCTGCCGCAGTCAGGGGCAACTGAAGGCCAAGCATCAATATCGCGTACCACCATAGCTTCATAGCTTACTTCTTACTTCCTGCGAACTCTCAGTGAATCTAAACAAACACTTGTTAAAAGTCTGTAAAAATTTAACCAAGTTACAAAATGCTACATAAGTATTATGTTTTTGGTTCTTTTGCGGTGATTGTATTTGATGTCTATGTGAATATCTATGCATTAAAGGTTGACGGGTGTCAAAAGTGGCGATGCGTTGTTACATGGTGGGGTTCTGGTTTTTTGATGTTATTTTTGCTGGGTTTGTGTTTAGGGTTAAACGATGGCTGAGGTTTTTTTACTGCATTGGTTATTGATTGTTTTGAATAAATATTAAATGTTTGAATTATGTTTCATTGAGAGGGTGGAACCTGGCATAGAGAAAGCCGCCTGGAAACCGTGGCTGATTTCGAGCGAATACACTTGCCGGTTAGTGGGTGCAGATCTGGGTTGTAGTGAGATGATTTCCCGTCAACTTGACTCTCTTTTCCGTCTCGGAATTCACTCTTGGGAAGCGACGGACTTTGGCGGCTGTTCTTGCCTCAAGAGCGGCTGTTTGACAGGCGAGGACGGACTTTCAGTCGTCTGTTCATGGGTTTTTCTTATTGGGCTCCCACAGACTAAAAGCTGTTGATAATAAGATAAGTGTCACACTTATGTCATACAATGGAGCCGAACTGAACAAGGGTAGAGTGAACACAGATGTGGCAGATTTTTGTACGTTTTTTTTCCTTGGGGTTGGTGAGTTTTGGCGGCCCGGCGGCGCACATAGGTTACTTTCGCAAGACTTTCGTCGAGGAGTTGGGCTGGCTCGATGACAAAGATTACGCCTCTTTGGTGGCGTTGAGTCAGTTTCTGCCCGGCCCGGGATCCAGCCAGGTCGGCTTTGCCATAGGTTACCGCCGCGGCGCCTTGCCCGGGGCAATACTGGCCTTTATCGGTTTTACCTTGCCTTCGTTTCTACTGATGTTTCTGCTGGCGGTCAGCAGCTATCAATACCTCTCCAGTGATTTATTTCAGGGGGTTATCGCCGGACTCAAGTTATTGGCTGTGGTGGTGGTCGCCGATGCTGCCTGGGGTATGTTCAAACAGTTTTGCCGCAGCCATATCACCCGGATGTTGGCCTTGCTGAGTACTGTGATTCTGCTTTTGTGGCCGGGGAATTTGACCCAATTGCTGCTGTTGCTTGCCGGTGCCATTGTCGGTCTTTATGGGCTCAATCGTGAGGCTCCAGCGCCGCCCAAGTCGGGAAGTATGCAGCTCAACTGGAGTGCTTTACTGATATTTCTATTTTTACTGCTGCTCACCGGCCCCTTGCTTGCTCACCCTCTGGCTGAACTCTTCAAACAGTTTTATCAGACCGGCGCCATGGTATTCGGCGGCGGCCATGTGGTGCTGCCCTTGCTGGAGAGCCAACTGGCAAACAGCATAGATCATGACAGATTCCTCACCGGCTACGCCCTGGCGCAAGCCGTTCCCGGCCCCATGTTCAGTCTGGCCGCCTATCTGGGCGCCGAACTGTGGCCGCAAGATGCCCTAGTTGGCGCCTCGGTGGCAACGTTAGCCATCTTTCTGCCCGGTTTTCTGTTGCTGCTGGCGGTGATCCGAGGCTGGCAGGGAATCGCCGAACGCCCGAAAATGGCTGCCATGGTGATGGGGATTAATGCCACTGTCGTTGGTTTGTTGGCGAGTGCCCTCTATCAACCGGTATTTACCAGTGCTGTGACCCGCCCGGTTGATATGGCCATGGTGCTGGCGGGCTTTATGTTGCTCAAGCTGTGGCGTTTGCCCCTGGTGTTTTTGGTGCTCGGATTTGCAGCAATGGGTGCTATTTCCACTCTCTTCATGTAAAACAAATGGTTAAACTTTGATCTCAGGCATTTTTTATACGAACTTAAAGTGAACAAAGTTACTATAATTTGCAGATATTCCATTCCCGGGGGAAACCTAAGTGTCCAGTCTGAGTTTACGAAATAAGTTACTGCTGCTTGCCCTGTTGCCATTGTTGACTGTTTCCATTGTCTTGATGCTGGCGTCCTGGACAGTAGAGTCGGATGCGCTTGAAAGCGAAATTACCAATTTCAGAGAAAAGCTGCTCAACGAGCGTCGTCAGGAGTTGGTGCATGTGACCGAAGTCGCCAAAGAGATTGTCAGCTTTCAGCGCAGTCAGGGCGGAGACTATAAGGCGGCCTTGCGGGATGTTCGCTTTGGCAGCGCAGGTTATTTTTTTGTCTATGATGGCAAAGGTAAAAACCTGTTTCATGCCCTGTTGCCCAAGCTTGAAGGTACAGATCAGATAGGGATGACAGATCCCAAGGGAACCAAGATCATAGTAGGCTTGCTGAATGCAGCCCGCAGTGGTGACGGTATTCTCACCTATTACTACCAAAAGCCCGGCACCAACGAGCTGGTGGAAAAGATAGGTTATGCCGCCATGGTTCCAGGCACCGACTGGATCATAGGCACCGGCGCCTATGTGGATGATATCGAAGCCTCAGTGGCCGAATATCGACAGACCGCATTGGAAGACATGGAAGGTAAGCTGTGGCTGACGTTGATGATAGTCATAGTCATCACTCTGATCACCGCAACGCTCATATTGTTTGCTGCTCAGCGCACTGTGACTCCTATCCGCAACATGCTGGATAACCTCAACGATATCGCTCAGGGGGAAGGGGATTTAACCAAGCGTTTGCAGGTGCACGGTGAAGATGAGATTGCCCAGCTGGGGCAGGCATTCAACCGCTTTGTCGACAAGTTGCAACACATCATCCGTGACGTGACTACCGCTACCCACGAGGTGCAGGATGCCTCTGGTTCTATTCATGCCCAGACTCAGGCGATAGCGGCGCAGTTGGCCAACCACAACAATGAAACCGATCAGGTGGTGACTGCCATCACAGAGATGTCTTCCACTGCCCAGGAAGTGGCGATGAACACCACCCAGGTGGCGGAGGCGACCCATGTGGCGAGCGATGAAGTGGCCAAGGCCCAGGAGTGCGTTGATACTTCGCTGACCGAGATCTCCACTCTGATGGCGGAAATCAACAGCGCCGCCGACCATATTCAGTCGCTCAACGAACAGTCGCAGAAGATTAACAGCGTGCTGTCTGTCATCGGCGGCATTGCCGAGCAGACCAACCTGTTGGCACTCAATGCGGCCATTGAAGCGGCTCGTGCCGGTGAGCAGGGGCGCGGTTTTGCCGTGGTGGCCGATGAAGTGCGCAGCCTGGCGAGCCGCACTCAGGCCAGCACTTTGGAGATCAACGAGATGCTCAGCGAGCTGCATCGTCTGGTGAGCCAGGCGGTGAGTGCCATGGAAGAGAGCCAGCAAAGCTGCCATCGCAGTGTCGAATCTTCCAGGCTGATTTCCGAGAGTCTGGGAGCCGTCACCAGCTCTGTCACCTCCATCAATGATATGAGTACCCAAATCGCCACCGCCGCCACAGAGCAGAGTTCGGTGACCGAAGAGATCAACCGTAATATCTACGCCATTCAGGAGATAGTCGCCGAGCTGTTGCACTCCAGCGAAGAAGCGGCCAGAGTCAGTCAAACCGTGTCTCACAGTGGTGATAATCTGGGGCAATTGGTCAATCAGTTCCGGGTTTAATCATTCAATATGAAGAAGACAGAAACAGCGCCATTTGGCGCTGTTTCTTTATCTCGACCGTCCAGCACAAGATGCCGTACCGCTTATGATGTTTCCCAGCAACCATTCCCCGCCAATCGTGGAACCTTTCGGTTGGTCGTAAGGTAAAAAAGTAATTTGTGTAACATTTTGAATCATTTGTTTGTTAATTGTTTTATTTGTAATCGTATTGATATTGCGTGTTGGGGCGCGGGACTATACTCAGTAAAGAGTGTCTGACAGCTACTGGGGGGAAGTTATGTCCTTGTCTGCTCTGAGCTTGAGAAGCAAATTCTTGCTGCTGGCTTTACTACCTTTAATTCTGACTTTGATATTGGTGATGGGGTATTCCTATCGTGCCGAACATCAATCACTGGAAAATTCGATCGCTTTATTCAAACAAAAGTTGGTCGATGAACGAAAACAGCAACTCAAGGATGCGACAGGGCTGGCTTTGGAAAACATCAACTATCAACTCGGTCTGGGAGACAGAGGTGATGTCAACGCGGCGTTGCGGCAACAGAGGTTTGGCAGTGCCGGATACTTCTTCATTTATGATTTCAATGGGATCAGTGTATTTCATGCGGTTAAGCCTGAGCAGGAAGGCACAGATCAAAGCGGCATGACAGACCCCAATGGCACACAAATTGTGCGCGGTCTTATCGATGCCGCCAGAACTGGTAAAGGCTTTATCAACTACTTCCATGCCAAGCCCGGAGTGACTGGCCTGGTGGAAAAGATAGCCTATGCCATCCGGGTCCCCGGGAAAGACTGGTTGGTAGGCACAGGTGTTTATGTGGATGACATAGAGGCGGCTGTTGCCGCTTATCGACAAACCGCCACCGAGGAGATGCAGGCCAAGACCATAGGGGTGCTGTTGATGTCGCTGGTGCTGACTCTGGTTACTGTGTTTGCCATTCTCTTTACTGCTCAGCGGATGATAATCCCTATCCGCAATATGTTGGATAACCTCAACGATATCGCTCAGGGGGAAGGGGACCTGACCAAGCGCCTGCAGGTGCGCGGTGAAGATGAGATTGCCCAGTTGGGGCTGGCGTTCAATCGCTTTGTCGAAAAACTGCAGCACATCATCCGCGATGTCACCACGGCCACCCATGAAGTGCAGGATGCCGCCGGTTCCATCCATTCCCAGACCCAGGCGATAGCATCCCAATTGGTGAACCACAACAATGAAACCGATCAGGTGGTGACCGCCATTACCGAGATGTCTTCCACCGCTCAGGAAGTGGCGATGAACACCACCCAGGTAGCGGAGGCGACTCATGTGGCTACCGACGAAGTGGCCAAGGCCCAGGAGTGCGTCGATACCTCGCTAACTGAGATCTCGACCCTGATGGCGGAAATCAACAGCGCCGCCAACCATATTCAGTCGCTCAGCGAGCAATCACAGCGGATCAACAGCGTCTTGTCTGTCATCGGCGGCATCGCCGAGCAGACCAACCTGCTGGCATTGAATGCTGCCATTGAAGCGGCTCGCGCCGGTGAGCAGGGCCGAGGTTTTGCCGTGGTGGCCGATGAAGTGCGCAGTCTGGCGAGTCGTACTCAGGCCAGCACGTTGGAGATCAACGAGATGCTCAGCGAGCTGCATCGTCTGGTGAGTCAGGCGGTGAGTGCCATGGAAGAGAGTCAGCAGAGTTGCCACCGCAGTGTCGAGTCGTCAAAGCTTATCTCCGAAAGCCTGGGAGCTGTGACCAGCTCAGTCACCTCCATCAATGATATGAGTACCCAAATCGCCACCGCCGCCACAGAGCAGAGTTCGGTGACTGAGGAGATTAACAGGAATATCTACGCCATTCAGGAGATAGTTGCCGAGCTGCTGCATTCCAGCGAAGATGCGGCAAGGGTCAGTCAGACTGTGTCCCACAGTGGTGATAACCTCGGCAAGTTGGTCAATCAGTTTCGGGTCTAACACCTATCCTTCACTGGCTTCAGTGCTCAAGTAGGAAAATAAGGAAATAAAAAACGGCGCCAACCATGGCGCCGTTTTTAATGTGGCTCAATTTCAAGTCGCTGGGGGCGCCTCGGCGCGCTCCGCCTTGACGGCACACACCTTGAACTCAGGAATATGGGCCACGGGATCCAGCGCATTGATAGTCAGCTTGTTGGCCGCCGCCTCCACGAAATGGAATGGCAGGAACAGCACCCCAGGCTGAGCCCGGCGGCTGACAAAGGCCTGAATAAAGATTTCACCGCGGCGGCTTTCCAGTTTGAGCCAGTCGCCCTTGCCGACGCCCAAACGCTCGGCATCCTCAACCGAGATCATCACTCTGGGGGAGCCGAGTTCGTCCAGCCCGGCGGTTTTACGAGTCATGGTGCCGGTGTGGAACTGCTCCAGCAGGCGTCCGGTCGACAGCATCAAGGGATAGTCATCGTCCGGCAGCTCAGCCGGTAAACGATAATTGACCGGCTGCAGTCGCCCTTTGCCATGGGTAAAGCTGTTGCGGTGCAATACCCGGGTACCCGGATGTTGCTCATCTGGGCAAGGCCACTGCAACCCGGCCGGATTATCCGTGGTTCTGTGCCAACTGATCCCGGCATAACTAGGGGTCAGGGCCGTGACTTCCTGCCAAATTGCCTGTTCATCGCTATAGTGCCAGTCGGCGCCCATGGCATTGGCCAGCAGCTGCAGTATCTGCCAGTCCGGACGGGCACTACCTGGCGATTGCAAGGCGACTTCCAGTCGTTGAACCCGGCGCTCGGTATTGGTGAAGTGGCCGCGCTTTTCGGCAAAGGCCGCTGCCGGCAATACCACATCGGCCATTTCGGCGGTTTCCGTGAGGAAGATATCCTGCACTACCAAAAATGGCAGCTTTTTCAGCGCCTTGAGCACATGTGCCTGGTCGGGGTCGCTCAGTACCGGGTTTTCGCCCATCACAAACAGGCTCTGAAGCCGGCCATCCAAAATCGCCTGCATCATATGAGAGGCCGGAATGCCTGTCTCAGGGCTCAGCTTATCTGTGTCCCAGGCCCGCGCCAGTTTCAGCCGCGCAGCATCGTCATCCAGACGTTGATAGCCACTGAAATAGTTGGGCAGGGCGCCCATATCACAGGCACCCTGGACATTGCTCTGGCCGCGCAAAGGGTTGATCCCGGCGCCGTTGAGCCCGAGGTTACCCAGCAATAACTGCAAGTTGGCAATGGCGGTGACATTGTCATGGCCTGTGGTGTGTTGGGTAATTCCCATGGCGTAGTAGAGAGCGGTCTTTTGGGCGGTGCCCAGCATCTCGGCCATGGCCGCTATTTCGCTGCAGCTGACGCCTGTCACCCTGGCGGCCTGCTCCAGGCTGTAGTCCGGCCGCAACAGCTCTTCGCGCAAGGCCTCAAAGCCTGTGGTGCGGCTGCGGATATAGGCCTTGTCATGCCAGCCGTTGAGTAGTATTTGCTGCATGATGGCGTTGAGCAGCATCACATCTGTGCCGGGGCGATGACGCACAAACAGCTCGGCACTGTCGGCTATGCTGACCCGCTTGGGGTCGGCGACCAGGAGCCTTGCCTTGCCGCGGCTGACGACCGACTTGATCCTCGAGGCTATGATGGGGTGGGCGCAGTCGGTATCCGAGCCCAGGATAAAGATGAGATCTGAATCCTCTATGCCGGGAATATCATTGGTCATGGCGCCGCTGCCGAGGGCATCGTAGAGCCCGGTCACTGTGGAGGCATGGCACAGGCGGGCGCAGTGATCTATGTTGTTGCTGCCGATAACGGCTCTGAACAGCTTTTGCAGCAGGAAGTTCTCTTCATTGGTGGCCTTGGCGGATGCCAGTGCGCCGAATGAACTCGGGCCAAACTGTTCCAATTGTTCTTGCCAGTGGGCGGCAATATAGCTGATGGCCGTTTGCCAGCTACAGGGTTCCAATTTGCCGTTACGGCGAACCAGCGGCTGGGTAAGGCGCTCTTCACTGTTGATAAAGTCAAAGCCGAAGCGGCCCTTGACGCAGAGCATGCCCTGGTTCACAGGTGAGCGCACATCGCCCTCGGCCGTAAGGATACGATTCTGGGTGGTGTCTACCTTGAAGCGGATGCGACAACCCACGCCGCAATAGGTGCAGATGGTGCTGGTCACCTTGGTGTCGGGGGCTTGTCCTTGGGTCTTGTGGCGGGCATCGACCAGGGCGCCGGTTGGGCACACCTGCAGGCAGTTGCCGCACTGAACACAATCGCTGTCGGCCATGGAAACGCTGAAACCGGCTCTGGGGGCCCGGCGTTCGCTACTGCCTCCCGGCAGCGCCGAGAATTGGTTGGCCTCAAAGCTGATGGCCTTGTGGCCACTGCGGCGGTGGCAGATGTCAACGCAGGCACCGCAGCTGATGCAGCGGTTGGCATCGAAACGGATAAAGGGTGTGCTCAAATCCTGGGCAAAGTGTCTGGCCTGCAGCGCCGAGTCACCACTGCTATCTTGCTCTAGCAAGCCCTGGCTGCTGACCTTGTATTCACTGGCATAGTCTCGCAGGCGACAGTCCATATTGGCCTGACAGCCACATTCGAGGCAGCGTTTGGCCTCGGCTTCGGCCATTTGCGGCGTCAGTCCCAGCTCTACTTCGGCAAAGTTGCTCAGGCGCTCGGCTACAGGTAACTCCGGCATCTTGACCCTGGCACTTTTGACCTGTGAAGGGAAAAGATCTTTGGGTAAATCCTGTTGGGACTTGAGACCTATCGCCTTGCTGGCATTGAACGCCACCGGCGTCAGTGGGCAACTGAGCCCCTGATTGAACAGGGCGTTTATAGCTTCGGCGGCGCGGCGACCATCGGCGACCGCTTCCACCGCAGTGGCGGGTCCGCGGCGCACATCGCCGATAACAAACAGTTTTTCCAGCCCAGTGCTCATGCTGATGTCGCAGCCGTTGATCGTATTCCAGTGGCTGAGCGCCGGAGAGCCTTGCAGCAGACGGTTTTCAGGCTGCTGCAGAAAGGCCAGATCCGGTGATTGGGATACGGCGGCGATCAGGGTATCAAACTCGCAGTCGAAGGTTTCGCCGCTGGGCTGAGGCCGGCGGCGGCCGGAGGCATCCGGTTCGCCCAAGGACATTTTTTCCAGCGTGACTCGTGCAAGACGGCCGTCACTGCCGGCATGGTTGGCCACAGGATTGGTCAGCAGCAGGAAGTGGATCCCTTCCTGCTCAGCTTCATGAATTTCAAAGGCTTCGGCCGGCATCTCCTCTTTGGTGCGCCGGTAGATCAGCGTCACCTCGGCGCCGAGGCGTCTGGCGCTGCGGGCACAGTCGATAGCGGTATTGCCGCCGCCGACAACGGCCACTTTCTTACCCGTGACAAGTTGGTGGTCCATTGCCAGATCTTTAAGGTAGTCGACCCCGAGATAGCAGCCGGGCAGGTCGCTGCCGGGATACTCCAGTGGTACGGCCTTTTGCGCGCCCATCGCCAGACAGAGGGCATGATACTCTTCGGCCAGTTTCGGCAGCAGTATTTGTTCGCCTATTGCTGTGTTGGTGTGAATGCGGATGCCGCTGCGCTCCAGCAGCGCTATCTCTCTATCGAGTATTGCCTTGGGCAGGCGATACTCGGGAATGCCGTATCTTAGCCAGCCACCGGCCTTGGGAGCGGCCTCAAAGATGTCCACGTCATGGCCCTGATTGGCGAGGAAGAAACCGGCGCTGAGCCCGGCTGGCCCGGCGCCGATTATGGCCACCTTCTTGCCGCTGGGGTCGGCCTTGGGCGGCTGATAGGGCTCGGCATCGGCCAAGTCCAGATCGGCGGCGTGGCGCTTGAGCTGACGTATCGCCAGTGGCTCATCGATCAGGGCGCGGCGACAGGCACTTTCACAAAATGCCGGGCAGACCCGACCGATAGACAGAGGCAGAGGCAGGGTCTGCTTGAGGATCCGCACCGCTTCTGTATGGTTGCCCTGACCTATGTGATACAGATAAGACTGCACATCGACGCCTGCCGGGCAGGCTTGCTGGCAGGGGGCTTCGCAATCGGCGAAGTGATCTTTCAATATCCGTTTCAGCGTCTGCTGCCGATGGCTGTGCACTGCCTGGGTATGATTCTTGAGCTGCATTCCGGCAATTGCCGGAGTCGAGCAGGCCAGCAGCGGTCTGTCACCATCGGCCATTATCTGGTCGAGCCGGGTCAGTTGGCACAGGTGTTCATCGGCGCCTTCTGTGGTAGCCGGACCGGGGTCTGTATGGTGACACAGACAAGGAATGTCGATGCCGGCCCGATGGGCCGCCTGCAACAGGGTCTCGCCCTCAAAGGCGCTGACGGCCTGGCCGTCGATATAGATCTCAAACATGGGCAGCCTTGTTATTTGCTCACCTTGATGGGGGTGAAGTAGGGACTAATTAAGCTGATAACCATGCAGTATATCGATCGCAGGGTTCGCTTCATTGAGCTGGAACAGGCTTTTGCCGGGGAATTCACAAAGCCTATCGACTCTGTGCACTCATCTGAAAAATGGATTTTGGCCAGTGTGATCTGGCTCAGCGGGTCATCTTCTTGACAAACACCACCACAAACAGGGCTATGGTGAAACTGCCGGTGAAGGCTTCAATGGCGGCCACGGCGCGGGAAAAACCCACAGGGGTGAAGTCGCCGTATCCCAGGGTTGTGAAGGTTACCACCGAGTAATACAGGCAGTTGCCGAACAGCGACAGATAGTCTGTGATGGCGCGGCCCGGGGCAAACTGATGGATCCGGCCATCATAACTGACGCCGGTAAAACAGTAGATGAAGGCACAGACAAACACCAAAGCCAGCGAGAAAATCACCACCCTGAGCGGGTCTTCGCCATAACCGCAGAAGAGATCGATCAACTTGGATAACATCCTTCTGCCGCTCCATTTGGGTAGCAGATGGCGCCGCATGGTGAGCTCGCGGCGAATGTAGAGGCCGGCCATGGCAAACAGGCCTTCACGCTCGGCCGCCTTGCGCAGATCCCGGTAGATCTCTTCGGCCTGTTCAAAGTAGTCGCGGGCGATTTCACGTTCACCGACTCTTTCTGCCTGCAGTGCCATGCGTTCCTGACGCAATAGCTTGCCAGTGTAGATATTCTCGATGCGGGCACCATTCCATTTGGCTCCCAGCAGATTGCAGTTGTTGAGCTTGGCGCAGTGCAGGTTGGCGTCACGCAGGTCGGCCTTCATCAGGCTGGTGTTATCCAGAGTCAGATTGAACATGTGGGCGCCTTGAAGGTTGGCCCGATACAGCTCGGCATAGCTCATGTCATAGCCGGTTTTGGAGTGATGTTTTACCAGATCGATACCGGCCAGTTCAGCACCCTTGAGGCAGATGCCTCTGAGCATGCCGCCGCCGCGGGCGAAGGCTTCGAGCCTGGCCCTGTCTTCGGGGTGGTTTTTGACGATTCTCGGGTCGTGCCAGTAACAGAGGCCTGACTCACCGGCCGGTTCCTCACAGCAAAAGCCCTCGTCTTCCTGATAACAGCAATTTTTCTGCTCCATGGTTGCAAGTATAGCCTGTCATTGAAAGCTGCTGATCGGCATGCTCGTCTGGTTTATTTACTGATTGAGTTGGCATATTTGATTTTTTGTCACAGTTTTTTCACCGCGGAATTGGCTAGAGTGTGTCAGATGCTTTATCGGAACAGACGCGGAATACGGCGCCGGCGAAAAAAAATCAAGCTTCTGCCCGCTGTGGCATAGGTTTCAGCGGCTGCTTGGGTTAAAATCCCTCGTTTGCATACGTCCTTAACACCAAAGAAAGTTGAAATCGCATGTTTGAAGTCAATCCGGTAAAAAACAAAATCAAGGAGCTTGCCGACCGCACTATGCTCCTTAGGGGGTATCTTTGACTATGACGCCAAGAAAGAGCGTCTGGAAGAAGTAAGCCGCGAGCTGGAAAGCTCCGAAGTATGGAATGAGCCAGAGCGTGCTCAGGCCCTGGGTAAAGAGCGCTCGGCGCTGGAAGTTGTGGTTAAGACCATAGACGATATGGATGCGGGCCTCGAAGATGTCGAGGGGCTGCTGGAATTGGCCATTGAAGAGGAAGATGAAGAAACCTTCAATGATGCCAACAGTGAACTGGGCGATCTGGAAAAGCGTCTGGAAGAGCTGGAATTCCGCCGTATGTTCTCGGGCCCACAAGACGCTTCCGACTGCTATCTGGACATTCAGTCCGGCTCCGGCGGTACCGAAGCACAGGACTGGGCCAACATGGTGCTGCGCATGTATCTGCGCTGGGGTGAAGAACATGACTTCAACCCTGAACTTATCGAAGTCTCAGACGGTGATGTGGCCGGTATCAAGAGTGCCACCATCAAGTTCAGCGGTGAATATGCCTATGGCTGGCTGAGAACCGAAACCGGCGTGCATCGTCTGGTACGTAAGTCGCCCTTTGACTCGGGTGGCCGTCGCCATACTTCATTCTGTTCTGTGTTTGTTTACCCTGAGATTGACGACTCCATCGAGATCGACATCAATCCGGCCGATCTGCGTATCGACGTGTACCGCGCCTCGGGTGCCGGTGGTCAGCACGTTAACAGAACCGAATCTGCGGTGCGTATTACCCACCTTCCGACCAATACCGTGGTGCAGTGCCAGAACGACCGTTCACAGCACAAGAACAAAGACACGGCAATGAAACAGCTGAAAGCCAAGCTGTTTGAGTTGGAGATGCAAAAGCAGAACGCCGAGAAGCAGGCGGCGGAAGATGCCAAGTCGGATATCGGCTGGGGCAGTCAGATCCGCTCCTACGTGCTGGATGATTCCCGCATCAAGGATCTGCGCACCGGGGTGGAAACCCGTAATACCCAGGCCGTGTTAGACGGTGATCTGGACAGATTTATTGAAGCCAGCCTGAAGTCCGGGCTGTAACAGAGAAGAAGCGGAAAATGACTGAACAAGTATTGGATGAGAACAAGCTGATCGCGGAACGTCGCGCCAAGCTGGAACATGTACGCCAGGGCTGCCCGGCCAATGGTCACCCTAACACTTTCCGTCGTAGCCACAAGGCTGCCGAGCTGCAGGCGCAGTTCGCCGATAAGAGCAAAGAAGAACTCGAGTCTCTGGGCTTCAAGACCGCCATTGCCGGTCGGATCATGGCCAAGCGCGGCCCCTTCCTGGTTCTGCAGGACGTATCCGGCCGCATTCAGGCCTATGCCGGCAAAGAAGTACAGGCTGATCTGAAAGAACGCTATCAGGGCCTGGATATCGGCGACATAGTTGGTGTTAAAGGCACTCTGCACCTGTCCGGTAAGGGCGACCTGTACGTTAATATGGAGGAGTATCAGCTGCTGACCAAGGCGCTGCGCCCGCTGCCTGAGAAATTCCATGGTCTGACCGATCAGGAAACCCGTTACCGTCAGCGTTATGTTGACCTGATCGTCAACCAGGATTCCCGTGACGCCTTCGTCATGCGCTCCAAAGTGGTTTCAGCCATACGTAACTTTATGGTGAAAAAAGAGTTTATGGAAGTGGAAACCCCTATGATGCATGTCATCCCGGGTGGTGCATCCGCGCGTCCATTTATCACTCACCACAATGCGCTGGATATCGACATGTATCTGCGTATTGCGCCTGAGCTGTACCTCAAGCGTCTGGTTGTCGGTGGTTTTGAACGAGTGTTCGAAATCAACCGTAACTTCCGTAACGAAGGTCTGTCGCCACGCCATAACCCAGAATTCACCATGATGGAATTCTATATGGCCTACGCAGATTACCGCGATCTGATGGATCTCACCGAAGAGATGCTTTCTTCCATCGCTCAGGATCTGCTGGGTGACACCAAGCTGCCTTACGGCGAGCACAGCATAGACTTTGGCGGCCCTTACGCCCGCATGAGCATGCTGGAAGCGATTCAGCACTACAACCCAGACAACGCCACGATTCAGGCCATGACCTATGAAGAGGTCAAGGATCTTGAGTTTATGCGTAAGCTGGCCAAAGACGTAGGGCTGGAAATCGAATCTTTCTGGACCTGTGGTCAACTGCTGGAAGAGATCTTTGGTGAAACTGCCGAGCCTAAACTGATGCAGCCTACCTTCATCACCGGCTACCCAGCGGACATCTCGCCACTGGCTCGTCGCAACGATGACAACGACTTCATCACCGACCGCTTCGAGTTCTTCATCGGTGGTCGTGAAGTGGCTAACGGCTTCAGCGAGCTTAACGACGCCGAAGATCAGGACAACCGCTTCAAGGCTCAGGTTGAAGCCAAAGATGCCGGTGACGATGAAGCCATGTTCTATGACGCAGACTATATCACGGCGCTGGAGCACGGCCTGCCACCGACAGCTGGTCAGGGCATAGGTATCGACCGTCTGGTGATGTTGTTTACCAACACTCACACCATTCGTGACGTGATCCTGTTCCCGGCCATGCGCCCACAGGCTTAAGTTCAGTCGCTCGAATTAGACGAGTCTATGCAATGAAGAAGCCGGCCAAGTGCCGGCTTTTTGTTTGCCCGTGTTTTTTAGGGGGATTCAGTGCACTCTGGCCCCTTGGCCAACACAATCCGATTGCGGCCCTGTGCTTTGGCTTGGTAAAGGGCGCCATCGGCCCTGGAAACCACGGCATCTATATCGGTATCACTGCACTGAAATTCGCTGAGGCCGCCGCTGATACTGGCGCATTCAGCGGCAATCCCCAAGGCTCTGAGGCGCCGGGCACACTCGCTTCGTAGGCGCTCGGCTATGGGTAATGCCTGCTCGGCAGCAGTGTGGGGCATAAGAATGACAAATTCATCGCCGCCGTAACGGGAGGCGATATCCTGAGTTCTGAGGCTGGCCAGGCAGACCTCACCCAGGGTGACTATCGCCTTGTCGCCCATCAGATGGCCAGAGCTGTCGTTGAGCTTCTTGAGGTTATCGAGATCGAAGATCAATATGCTGGTCGGGGTTCGGTAACGCTGAAACAGGGTTAGGTTTTCTGTCAGCAGTTTGAGCAACTTACGGCGGTTGTAGAGCTGAGTGAGCGGATCGCGCTCGCATCTTTCCCTGAGCTCCTGCTCCAATTGATGGCGGCGGGTAATATTGCTGGCGACCCATACCACGGCATCTTCACCCTCTATTTGAAAATCCAGCGCCTGTACCCGACCTTCAAACCAGATGGGCTCTGCGGGGCCTTGCTCTGTGAGTCCCTTGACGTCGTTGCCGCCAAGACTGTATTCCACCACCCAGAGACGGCGGCTCAGCAAGGCTTGCGCAATCTGGCTCAGAAACCATTCGCACTTGGGCTGCTGGATGACCTGGGAGATGTATTGCCCTATCAAGGTTGTGCCGTCGTGATAGTAGCGACTGTCGGAACCTCCCAGTACCGCGGCATAGCGGCCACTGCGGGTCAGAATAAATACCGGATCCGGTAAAGCGGCGAAGATAGATAAGGTCTGGGACAGAGAAAACATTTTGTCTCCTCATGGGGTTTTGGTTTTATCTTAGTCCAATATATTGAATTTACGGGGCAAAATCGATTTTTTCTGCAGAAACTATACTGGAGATCTCGGTGTTGTTGTATCCGAGTTCAACCTGGAGGCTGATTTGATGAAAACTTCAGCTCTAATTTTGACTTTGACCCTGTCTTCCTTCGCCAGTGCCACCCATGCCGCACTCACTGAAGCACAGCAGATTATGTTGGATGACGCCCTGAATGCCGCTCCGCCCACCATACGTGCCAGTGTTACCGTTGTTGATTGGAACAAGAATGTGCTGCAACAAGGTGATGGCAGCTACACCTGCTTTCCAACTCCGCCACAGCTCAAGGGAACGGCTCCCATGTGTATGGATGGTCCCTGGATGGAATGGGCACACGCCTGGATGGAGAAAAAACCATTTCAAGCCAAAGCGATAGGTATTTCCTACATGCTGGCCGGTGATGGTGGGGCCAGCAATATCGACCCTTATGCCGAAATGGAAACCGCGGATAATCAATGGATAGTCGAAGGGCCGCACCTGATGATTCTGCTGCCGGATCCTGCCATGCTCGACAGTTTGCCGACCGACCCGGCTCAAGGTGGGCCCTATGTGATGTGGAAGGGCACGCCCTATGCCCACATAATGATCCCGATCGGTGCCAGGAAGTAAGGATTCGAGTTACTCACCTTAGCCCGCAATCGCGGGCTAGTTATTGTGCCAGCGCCACGGCGGAGTTGAGAGCAAATCTTGCCCCTGGACACAAGTGGCCCCCAGCTGTTTATCCAGCTGTAATGTGTTGCAGTCTCCCTGGGTTTCCAGCGCATGGATTAATCTTGCGGCGTGTGACACTATCCAGAGCTGACACACAGAAGAGGCCTTGATGATTAAACGCGCCAGCGCGGGCAAGAGATCAGGGTGCAGGCTGGTTTCAGGCTCGTTAAGCACCATTAATTCCGGTGGTCTGGGAGTCAGTAAGGCTGCCACCAACAGTAAGTACCTTAAGGTACCGTCCGACAATTCACTCAGCGACAGGGGTCTTAGCAGGCCTTGTTGGTGAAATGCCAGTTGCAGCATGCCGGCACCCGTGGCCACTATGCTGATAGTGGCACCGGGAAAGGCATCTTTGATCGCATGATGGAAGGCTTCGGCATCACCTATCTCGAAAATAGTTTGAATCGCCGATACCAGATCGCGACCATCATGGTGCAGCACTGGGGTCAGGGTCGCCAGTTGCGCTCGACGGGCCGGTGCTTGTTGATCGCTGCGGAAATGATCGTAGAAACGCCAGGCTCGAATTCTATCCCTGAGGGTGAGGATCTCTGGGCTGCGTTCAGGATCGGCCAGTTGGCTGAGCATGCTGTCGCCGAGATGGAGATGGTTGTCCAGTAGTTGCCAGCCATGCTCCCCGCGTCTTTTCACCAGGGCACCGCGGCGCTCGACCAACACAGAGGCAGGCCGATAGAGGGAGCCGCACCAGATGGCTTCGCGTTTGATTTGGGGATCCAGGCCAAATAGCGTCGTAGAGTCAGGTTTGGGGAGTCCAAGCTCGATGAGATAACTAAAGTCATCGGCGGCAAAACCCAATTTAAGACGTTTGCTCTGGTGGCGCACGGTTCCTTCTATGTTGGCCGTACCTGCCAACATATCGCGACTGAACTTTTCCGGACCGGCCCAGAAACTGGACTCCAGGCCGCCTTCTTTTGCCAGTGCCTTGACCACGCCACCATCAGCTGTTTGCGCCAGCAGTCTCAACGCCTTGTAGAGATTGGACTTGCCGCTCCCGTTGCTGCCTGTCACCAGGTTCAGGCGCTCCAGCGGCAACACCACTTCACGTAACGAGCGGTAATTTTCTATCGCCAGACAACTCAGCATAAGGACCTCGCGGATAAATAGCTTGTGCCGGTCACAGTGCCAGACCCAGCTGTTGGTTTTGGGAGTCAGCCTGTTCAACCAGCTGAAACGCCTGAAGAGGTTGGCCGTGTTTGGCTTGCCAGCGAGTGCTCAGCAGACGCTGCAGGCTTATGGCCAGCTCGGGTGCTTGGGCATTATCCGGGGTGTGGATGAACAGATAGGGTTGGCGCTCCTCCTCCAGCCATTGGCATAGCTTGTCCAGCCAAGGCTTGAAGAAGCCCTGATTGGCCTCAAGCTCAGGGTGGCCGATAAAGCGCACTGTGGGATAGCGGCCGGTGGCTATGGCATGTACCGGTACTTTGGGTTTCTTTTCATGGGCATCGATGACGGCGGCACTGTTTGGCGGTGCGGCAAATACCGGTCGGGTGTCCATTATGATGCGGTTGACCGAGCGCTGCAGCAGCAAGCGGTTGAGTTGACGCTCGGCTTCCCCTTTGGCAAAGAAGGCCGGGTGGCGCACCTCAACCCCAAGAGGCAACTCGGTTGGCAGTTTGCCAAGAAAGGCGTCCAGTGCCCCAAGGGCTTCTGGGCCAAAATAGCCGGGCAACTGAATCTTCCACAGACCTGTCTTGGCAAACAGTGGCGACATCACCTGCAGGAACTGCCTGAGTTCATCGTCACAGTGCCTCAGTTGCAACTTGTGAGTGATCTCCTGTGGCAGTTTAAAGGTAAAGCGAAAGTCCTCACCCACGGCATCGCGCCAGTTACTGACGCTGTTTGCTGACGGGGTGGCATAAAAGCTGGTGTTGCCCTCCACCGTATTGAAAACCTCGGCGTAGCGCGCCAGACGCTCGGCTTGAGGCGTCCCCTTTCCATAAAGGCTTTGCTGCCACTGGTTATGGGACCACATGGCCAGTCCCAATTTCAGCTCTGGTATCTGTTGCTGACCGCTCACCACGTGCTCCGTCAAATGAGTCTCCGGCGCTATTGTGTCTGCCGTCACTATCGGGGTCAAGTTTGCCAAGTGTGTACAACAGGCGCTGTTGCCGCCACAAAATGCACAGATTTCCAGCAGAGTTCAAATTGATAACACATTGAGTTTGCGACGCTTCTTGATGCTTGCGTATAATGAACCGGCCGTTGTGAACGGCAGTAACCACAGACATAAGGACAAGATGTCGTTAAATTGGGTTGAAGCCGACCCGCGTGTTTCAGCCCATTCCATTCAAATTAAGGATGATTTATGCCCGATCCCCAGAGTGCCTCAGCGCAGGACGAGCCGTTACCCCAGACAGTAACCCTTGCAGACTTACCCGCCGATATCCAATTGGTATTGCCGATAGACAATGCGCCGAGCGCGATAGCCAGGTTGGCCTTTGGGGTATTACTGCTGAGTGCCTCCATTCTCTGGTGGCTGCTGGATGACGCCAGTGCGCTGCAAATAGGCAATCCCATGGTGGCTAATCTGCTGGCGCTGGTTGGAGTCTTGCTTGGCGGCGCCAGTTTTATCAGTGGCAGGAGCGCAATGCAGCAAAGGCAGCAGCGGCGCCAACAGGCCCTGGAACAGCAGCTGGATCAGCGAGTCGTCATCAGTGAGCAAGAGATCCCGGAAGGGTTTGACCTGGTTTTTTCCCAGCTGTCAGCCAGTCGCTTCAGAGTATCGTTGGAACCGATAAACTGAAGGATGAACCAAAGTAAAACGCAGCCCGAGAGCTGCGTTTTACTTTAAGAATGGATGGCGGCCAGTTTGCCGACTCCATACAATCCCTTGTTAGCCTACCTTGGTCAGTATCCCGGCCATTTGCAGCAGTTGGCTGAGAATAATCACCACCCCGCACAGCGCAGCCAGCATGAGTGCCGCTTTACCGCCGCCAACCCGGTAGCTGCCCTCGGACATTGGCTGGCTCCTTTGCTTCCAGACCATGGCGACGGGCAGGAATACTGCCAGTATCACCAAAGCTATCGAGGCATAGCCCAGGGCGGCCATAAATCCCTGAGGGTAGAAGAGGGCAAATCCCAGCGGAGGCAGGAAGGTGATGGCCGCCGTTTGCAGCCTGTGGCCGGCACTGTCGTTGCGGCGCAGAATATCGCCCATAAAATCAAATAGCCCCAGGCTGACACCCAGGAAGGAGGTGGCCAGTGCCAGGTCGGCAAATATGGATACAGTCTGGCCTATCATGGGGTTATGCAGCAGTTGCCCCAAGCCATTGATGAATTTGGGGAGCTCCTTGGAGGCCATCAATTCACTCTGGCTCAAGGCGCCCTGACTGGCCAGTTGCCAAAGCAGGTAAACCAGCAGTGGCAGGGCCGAGCCGACAATCATGATCTTCTTCAGCGCCTTGATATCCAACCCCACATAGCGCACCACAGAGGGGATAGAGCCGTGAAACCCAAAAGAGGTGAAGATTACCGGCAGGGCAGAGATGACCAAACCTTGCTGCAACGGCAGCTCCAGCAGGTATCCGCCTTGGGCGTGGGGCAACAGCAGCGCCAACATGATGACCAGGGCAATGATCTTCAAGGCAAATAACACCCGGTTAATCATATCGACCGAGTGGGTGCCTATGGCGACCACCAGGGCTATCAACAGGGCAAAGCCAATGGCACCCACCTGGGGGGGAAGTGTTAAATCCGCATAGCGAACCAATTTATCGTTGAGCTGGGCACCACCACCGGCAATATAGGCGGCGCACAGGGCGTACAGCAGGAACATCATCGCCAGGCTGGCCAGCAACTGCCCCTTACGGCCGAGCAACTTGTGCGCCAAGGTGTGCAGAGTGGCATGAGCCGGGGCATGTTGATGCACTTCCAGCATTAACAGCGCTGTGTAGCTCATCAATCCCCAGAGCAGTAGCATCAGTATCGAGGCGACCCCGAAACCCAGGCCGGCAGAAGCCAGCGGCAGCGCCAGCATCCCGGCGCCTATCGTGGTGCCTGCAATGATCAGCATGCTACCGAAGGTTTTGTTGTTCTTCATTTTATTACATTCTCAACAAGCATTTTCGTACTGGGTCCCCAGGGTTTTGGTTTGGGGGGCCCCAAGAGAGCCGGATAACCGGTAACGAAACCTGACAACAAAGCCACAATGGCTCACAGGAGAGGGAAGTTCAGGTCATTATCCCCATCAAAGCCACTGTGGCTTGGGATAGAGATAAAGCTTGTGTATTGGCCGCATTGCGAACCTCGGGTTGTGTAAATGAACCCCGGGCCCATTGGGCCCGGAAAAGTGTGATTCACCTTAGCGGCGCGAAAAGAGGGTGTCAATGAGTTTGTACTGCTGTAACGGTACGCTGTGACTCGGTTGGCGAAAATTAACTCGGCTGCAGCACTTGAAGCGTCGGGATTTCAGCTCAGCGCCAGCCGTTGTCTGACCAGCTCGACCATGGCCTGGGCGGCAAAAGACAGTGGTTGCCCCCGGCGCCAGAACAGCGACAGCTCCCAGATCAGATCGGAGGCGGCCAGAGGAATACTGATCACCCCGGCCACCGCGTGGCGCTCGGCAATAAAGCTTGGCAGTATCATGGCACCTGTGCCTGCTGCCACCAGAGCGATACCAAAGTCGGGATGACTTACCCGAGTTACATCTTTGGGGCTGAAGCCGGCTCTCTGACAGGCATTTATCACCAGCTCATGCAGGGCATATTCGGGTTCGAACAGTATCTGTGGAATATCTGCCAATGCCTTGAGGGTCAGCTCTTGGCTATTGGCCAAAGGATGTTGTCTTGGCAATACCACCACCATTGGGTCGCGGCGGATCCTGATGCCATCAAACTCATCCTCAAAGGAGATGATCCCGGTTGCCAGCTCGATTTCCCCCTTCTTGAGGGCAGCGGTTTGCTCTACGCCGCCGCGAACCAAGAGATGCATCTGCACCTTGGGATAACGGCTGCGAAAGCGAGCGATGACAGGAGCAAAGAGTTCGGCACTGCCGAGGGGGGCCAGTCCCAGATGCAGTTCACCCGAGTTGAGACTGCGCTGCGCCGCCAGCTCTCTGAGCATGTTGCGACGTACATTCAATAGTTCCTGGCCGTGACGGTAGACGACCTCTCCGGCTGCTGTGGGACGTAACTGGCTGCCGCGTTTGCCCCTTTCCAAGAGCACAAGATCCAGATCCTGTTCCAACTGGCGAATAGACTTGGACAGCGCAGGTTGGGTCAGGTGGATCTTTTCCGCCGCTTTGGCAAATCCGCCGGCATCCACTATCTCAATAAAGTAGCGAACAACTTTCAGATCCAATTGAATAACTCTATGGAATGCAAACTATGCTTAATATTCATTTTTTTTATTGATATTGCAAGCCTAGAATAAACCCCAGTTAAGTTATTCGGTAAAGATATGCACTCCCTCAGCAAACGCCCGGCTTCTCCTCACAGAGTGGCCAAAGTCATTTGGCTCCAAGGCAAACACATAAGCGCGACCTTGCTGCAAATTGCGGCTATCTGTTTGCTGGCATGGGCCACTCATGCCTTGGCCGCCGCTTTGCATTCTCCCATTCCCGGCAGTGTACTTGGGATGCTGGTAGTGTTGTTGGCGCTCGGGCTCAAGCTTATACCGGAAAAGGCGTTGCAACTGGGAGCGGCCTGGTTGATTGGCGATCTCTTGCTGTTTTTTATTCCACCCGTGATTTCAGTACTCAAGTATGAAACCCTGCTGGAGGAATATGGTTTCAATATTATGCTGACCCTGGTGCTCGGCAGCGCTTCGGTATTGCTGGGAACCGGTTTCGTGGTGGATAGGGTGTTTCGCTTCGAGCGGCGCCTCAATCTGAAACGCCAACTGGCCAAACATGGAGTGCAAGGGTAACTCTATGTCTCATACCTTGCTTGCTCTCTTGAGTCTGCTGATCACTCTTATCTGTTATTACGGCGCCAAGGCTCTATATCGCAGGCATCGTAGCTGGTGGTTGGCACCGATATTTTTGGCACCTTTGGCCGTGCTGGCTGTGGTGCTGCTGTTGGCGATCCCTTTGCCGACCTATTTTGAGTACACCCATTGGCTGATGGCATTACTGGCTCCGGCGACCATAGCTTTCGCTGTACCTATTTACCGCGAGCGCAAGTTAATCCGCCGTTATCCGATCACCATTAGCCTTGGGGTCATGGCCGGACTCATGTTGGGCCTGGTGTCATCCTGGCTGTTGGTCAAGTTGGTGCCTCTGCCCAGTGAACTTAGCCACAGCGTACTGGTACGCTCTGTGTCGACTCCATTTGCCATGGAGGCCACTGGTGCCTTCGGTGGCGTGCCGGAATTAACCGCCATGTTGGTGTTGCTCACCGGCGTGATAGGCATGCTGGTGTGTGAGCCGCTGTTTAAGTTGGCGAGGATAAAAACATCTCTTGGGAAAGGGGTGGCACTCGGTGCTTCTGCCCATGGGGCCGGCGCCGCCAAAGCCAGTGAGTTTGGTCAGCAGGAAGGCGTGATTGCCAGCTTGACGATGATCTTTACCGGCATTGCCATGGTGCTCGGCGCGCCCTTATTTGCGTTGATTTTTGTTTGATTTAACCGAATTTGATTCAAGTAGGTGACCTGGCCACAAGGGTTACTGCCGTTTTTGAGTCTATCCATCACCCGATGGCCTTTTCTTGTGGTGACCGCCTGCATCGTCAGGCGTTTTTCCTGAGCCTCTCAGGTAATATGTTGCTTGATTTGCCGGTGCGCCCCACCGGCTTTTTTTTGTCCATTTTTTAGCTAGATGACTATCTTTTCCGATAGCGCACTTATGCTTCCCCTGTCCCGTATTTGTGGTTTCCTCCTTCGCTGTTTATCTCGTATTTTTATGCGTGGTTTGCTCTGTGGCTGCTTTTGTGCCTGAAGCTGTGCAGGCAGGAAATGCCGGTTTGATGGCGAAATTAACAAGCAGGATCTGCAGTAAAATAGTGGCTTGGTTAATCAGCTCACTGCTATTTCTATATTTATTGGCTTTTAATGCTGCTTTATGTGGTTTTTTGGAGTTATTCACTGTAAAGTATTTTGTGTTTGTTTCCTATTTGTTTGTTATTTGTAGTTTTGTAAACACGCCATTCTTGGGTGAATTTATTTGGGTTGATTAAAGGTTTTTTGAAAACAATATCTTAGTCACTTTGCTTGACAGTTATTGCATGTTACCGAGGCGAGTTTTGATCATTTTGTCATTGAATTTTTGAGTAGCATGTTTCACTATCCCTTCCCAGAGCGAACAGGGAAGACAGTTGTGCATCAGGAACGATGCCGAATTGGAACGTACAATGGCGATACTCAAATCTCTTTCCGGACGGATCTTTATGGGTCTGTTCAGCGGCCTGTTGTTGGGCTCTGTGGTGCAATATGGGCTGGGCCATATCGGCTTCTTTTCCGGTACCCTGGTCGAGGTAGCCACCGCGGCAGGCACCATGTTTGTCAATATGATCATGATGCTGGTGATGCCGCTGGTGTTTGTCAGCATAGTCTGTGGTGTCTGCGAGTTGCAGGATCTCAAGAGCTTCGGCCGCTTGGGCGGCAAGACCTTCAGCTTCTATATCATCAACACTCTGGTCGCCATCCTGGCGGCGGTGTGTGTGTCACTATTGCTGCATCCCGGTGTCGGGGTTGATATGAGTGGTGGCACGGATGTGGCCATTACCGCGACTGAACTGCCCAATTTGATGAGCCTGATTGTCGGCATAGTGCCAAGCAATCCTGTCGATGCCTTTATGTCGGGCAACATGTTGCAGGTGATCTTTATGGCGCTGCTGCTGGGCGGAGTTATCAAGTCGCTGGATGAAGCCGGCAGCTCAGCTGTCAGAGGCTTTCAGGTCGCCAATAGGATCATGATGAAGCTCATTATGACTGTGATGCAGTTGGCGCCATTTGGTGTGTTTGCGCTGATGTTCAAACTGGGTGCCACCCTGGAAGCCAAAGTCTTTCTCAGTGTGCTGGGTTATATGGCGATTATTCTAACCATGCTGCTGCTGTGGATTTTCATTGTTTATCCTCTGGCTGTGGCTGTGTTCACCCCGGTCAGTGCCAAGAGTTTTCGTGCCAAGACCCAAGAGCAGATCCTTTTCTCTCTGTCGACTGCCAGCTCCAATGCCACCATCCCGGTGACCATGCGAACCTTGACCGAAAAGCTCGGGGTTAACAAAGCAGTGGCAGGGTTTGGCGTGCCTCTGGGTGCCACCATGAATATGGGCGGCGTGTCGATTTATATCACTATCGCCATCTTCTTTGTCGCCAACGCCTTTGGTCAGCCTATCTCCAGTGAACAGCTGCCAACTCTGATATTCAGTATCTTTCTGCTGTCGGTGGGCGCCGGCGGGGTTCCCGGCGGCGGTATGGTGATGATAGGTGTATTAATCCATCAACTGGGCTTACCCGTGGAAGCTTTTGCGATAGTGGCGGCGCTGGACAGAATCATAGATATGGTGCTGACTTCCTGCAATGTGGTGGGCGACGCTGCAGTGCTTACCATAGTGGACCAAACAGAGAAGGTACATCAGACAGAGGCGGTTAACACCTGATAAAGAAATCCGGCCACTGGCCGGATTTCTTTTATGGCTGACAGTTGGATTTGAGCTGTGCCAGACTGGTTTGGAAATCACTCATCTGGATAGCCGATGAGAAAGAGCCACCGGAGCGAAACGAGATAACTTCAAGCGAAATTGGCTCACTGTGGAGCGAGGTCAGTTCGGCCCAGAGATCTTCATCGGCGCGGGCCTGGGTGGTGAGTGTCGTCAACGAGCTCACGCTGGCCAGTTGCAGGATCTCACCATCGGCGGTTCTTAACACCAAGACACTGGGATCCTGACTATAGGCATAAGACTGAGGCACCCTCACTATCAATCTCGGCTGGGGTTGTTGCACTGAGCACTGTATCTGCAGTTGAGTCGCATCCTGATGGAAGGATATCTGGTGGAAATGTTCTACATCACCTCGGCAATGAAATGCCATCAAAGCCAACGCGCTTAGCAGAGGTGCAGACAGCAGCAACTTATTCATAGTGTCTCTTGGAAAGGTTAACTAACGGCGTCAAATTAAGTACTTTTGTCAAAAGCTTGGCGATTTTATAGCAGAGGTTGTTTTTTGGGTAATTATTATTGTTTCGTTTGCTGGTAACTTCTCATTTGTATGACTTTAGGTTTACATGCCGTACTGTATATGGCTTTTGTCTATTTATCCTGTTTGAAACTCATTGCCTGTAGTCTGGAAGTTTGGCCCTGAGAGACGGTTTTCACTAATGGCTATCAATTGGATCAAAGCTGGATGGAATAGGGCTGATGACTCGGGAGCAGCGAGCCTTGATAGGCGGGGTATTCTTCCTGGTAACCAACTTAAACCTATGCACTTAAACCCATGCACTTGAAGCTGTGAAATGCCAATAAAAAAGCCAGCAGTTGGCTGGCTTTTATGCTTATCCTCGGGTTACAGGGCCACTTAGCCTTTGTAACGCTCGGCGCTTGACAGGATTTCGGCGCGGGCGGCTTCGGCATCTTCCCAGCCATCAACTTTAACCCACTTGCCGGATTCCAGATCCTTGTAGTGTTCGAAAAACTGTTTGATCTGGGCTTTCAGCAGCTCAGGCAGATCGTTCACATCCTGGATATGACCGTATTCTTTGGAGATCTTCTCGTGTGGTACGGCAACAATCTTGGCATCTTCACCTGACTCGTCGGTCATTTTCAGTACGCCAACTGGACGACAACGGATAACGCTGCCTGGCTGCAGTGGGTACTGAGTAGGAACCAGTACGTCTACCGGATCACCATCCAGGCTCAGAGTTTGGTTCACATAGCCGTAGTTGCAAGGATAAAACATAGGCGCAGTCATCATGCGATCCACAAACAAGGCACCTGTGTCCTTGTCCACTTCATACTTGATAGGGTCGTGGTTTTGTGGGATTTCGATGATCACGTAGATGTCATCTGGCAGGGATTTGCCCGCAGGCACTGCATTTAAGCTCATGGAAGTATCCTTAGACTGTGTATAAATCTATTTCAGGTCCGGCCTGAAGTTCAGTGTGGCGCGTATTATAGCGCGATTTGACGGCTTGCCAATGAAAGGCCGCGGTCTTAAGACTAATTGCCAACAGTTCATCTAAGGCTATCTGTCTTAGGCCCTGGCCCATACCGCCAATTCAAGGCTGCCGACCACGGCAGCCCCAAGCGGCGTTTAGAGTTCAGGCTCGCCGCTGTAATCCTGCTGATGGTACTCGAGGCAGGCATCGACTTCATTGGCCGAACCCAGGATGACAGCTACCCGCTGGTGAATTTGCTCCGGTTGGATGTCGAGAATGCGCTGATAACCTGTGCTGGCCTTGCCGCCGGCCTGTTCAACCAGCAGTGCCATAGGGTTGGCTTCGTACATCAGTCTCAGCTTGTAGGGCTTATTCGGGTTCTTGTTGTCAGTTGGGTAGGTAAAGATGCCGCCGCGGCTCAATACTCTGTGCACATCGCCCACCATGGCGGCAATCCAGCGCATATTGAACGACTTCTCTCTCGGGCCTATTTTACCGAGCAGCAGATCGGCGATATAGGTCTGCATCGGTGCTTCCCAGAATCTCTGGTTGGACATATTGATGGCGAACTCGGCGGTGTCTTTGGGAATGTTCACTGCTTCATTGGTCAACAGATACTCGCCGCTGTCCGGGTTCAGGGTAAAGAGTTGTACCCCTTGGCCTGTGGTCAGGGCCAGCATGGTCGATGGGCCATAGAGCACATAGGCAGCCGCCAGTTGCTCGCTGCCTTTTTGCAGGAAACTCTGCTCGCTGATCTCCCCCTCGGGTGCCGGCAGTACAGAAAAAATGGTGCCCACCAGTGAGTTGATGTCTATGTTGGAAGAGCCATCCAGTGGGTCGAAACACACCAGAAATTCACCGCTGTCACCGACTTCAACAATATGATCTTCCTCTTCCGATGCCAGGGCGCGCACTGTGCTTTCGGCCTTGAGGGCATCTTTGAGCATTTCGTTGGTGATCACATCCAGTTTCTTTTGGGTTTCACCCTGAACGTTTTCCTGGGTGGTGGCGCCCAGTACACCGGCCAGTGCACCGTGTCTTACCGCCTGACTGATGGCGACTGAGCTTTGGGCCAGAGTGAGGAGCAATTGGGACAAGGCTGGGCTGACAGCCTGCTGTTTGAGGGTTTGGGCCAGAGTCTGCATCTTGTTTCCTTAAAAGAGGTCTGAGCTTTTTCTGGGACAGGATCATAACCGAGAACCGGCGATATTTCAGCGGCCAATTGCACGGGTTTGCCGATCCCTTGTCAATTGGGGCAGAATGAGGGCTGTTTTTTGGGCTGTGGCCGGATGCCAAAGCCCCTGTATCCTACAATTCCGGAAATAATAATGAAAAAAACTTGGATGGCTTCGGCGCTTATGGCAATACCTTTGACACTGGCCTCCGGCCAGTCTTTCGCTCTGGAGGGTGGCAAAACCCCTTTGACGGTTGAGCGTCTCTATTCTTCACCGGCACTGGCCGGTGCCAGTCCCCGAGGGCTGAAACTGTCTCCCGACGGCAAGCGGGTTACTTACCTGGCGGGCCGTAAAGACAATCAGTATTTCTACGATCTTTGGCAGATGGATGTCGCCACCGGCCAGGTCAGTTTGCTGCTGGACGCCTCCAGGCTCGAAGCCGGTGAACTTTCCGATGAAGAGAAGGCCCGCCGCGAGCGGCAGCGAGTGTATGGCCAGGGGATCATGGAATACTTCTGGGCCGACGACAGTCAGGCACTGCTGATCCCGGCGGCCGGCAAGCTCTACTACTTCAGCCTGGCCGATGCCAAGGTGACTCTGCTGCCGACAGGGGATGCCTTTGCTACAGATGCCAAACTGTCGCCTAAGGGCAATTTTGTCTCCTTTGTAGCCGAACAAAACCTCTATGTTCTCAAGCTGAAAGACCATAAGCTCACTGCGCTGACCCAGGATGGTGGCGGGGCCATCAAGAACGCCATGGCCGAGTTTGTGGCTCAGGAAGAGATGGACCGTATGACAGGTTACTGGTGGGCACCGGATGAATCGGCCATCGCCTATACCCGCATCGATGAGTCGGGCGTGGAGCTGGTGACCCGCAATGAGATCTATGCCGATGGCATCAAGCTGACCGAGCAGCGTTATCCCTATGCCGGCAAGCCCAATGTCGAGATTGCCCTGGGGGTAGTATCGCTGGCGTCCGGGAAGACCCAATGGATGGATCTCGGCAGTGAGAAAGATATCTATCTGCCGCGGGTGAAATGGCTGCCGGACAGCAAGCACTTGTCGTTCCAGTGGCAGAATCGCAGTCAGCAGCAGTTGGATCTGCGCCAGGTAGACAGCCGCGAGGGCAAAGGCGCCGTGACTCTGGTTTCCGAGCGCAGCGATGCCTGGGTTAACCTCAACCACGACCTCTATTTTCTCAAGCAGCAGCCCGGCTTTATCTGGGCATCCGAGCGTGATGGCTTCAACCATATCTACCTGTTTGATGACAAGGGTAAGGTCAAACGGCAACTGACTCAGGGGAAATGGGCGGTCGATGAGATAGAACACCTAGATGAAAAGCAGGGCTGGGTTTATTTCAGTGGCCGTAAAGACAGTGTGGTCGAGCGCCATCTGTATCGGGTCAGCCTCAATGGCGGTGAGATAGAGCGGATCAGCCGGCGTGGCGGCATGCATAACGCCGTGTTTGCCGACAAGGAATCTGTTTACCTCGACTACTTTAACAGCCTGTCGCAGCCTCCCCAGGTGAGTCTGCACAACCAAAGCGGTGAGCATCTGGCTTGGGTGGAAGAGAACGCCGTCAAGGCCGGACACCCTCTGTATGACTATGCCGGGCTGTGGCAGTTGCCCGAGTTTGGCACCCTCAAGGCCAAAGATGGCAAGGTGCTGCAATACCGCCTGTTCAAGCCGGTGAATTTCGATAGTCAGGCCAAATACCCCGTGGTGGTGCGGGTATACGGTGGGCCTCACGCCCAGTTGGTGGTCAATAGCTGGAGTGAGCAGGATTACTACACCCAATATCTGTTGCAGCAGGGCTTTGCCGTGTTCCAGCTGGATAACCGGGGCTCGGCGCATAGAGGCACGGCCTTCGAGCAGGTAATCTACCGCCATCTTGGTGAAGCCGAAGTGGAAGATCAGAAGACAGGTGTCGATTTCCTGCGCACCCTTCCCTGGGTCAAGGCCGACAGCATTGCCATCTATGGCCACAGCTATGGCGGCTATATGGCGCTGATGAGCCTGTTCAAGGCGCCCGACTACTTCAAGGCGGCCATCAGTGGCGCCCCTGTAACCGACTGGGCCCTGTACGACACCCACTACACCGAACGCTACCTCGGCCATCCTGACGACAACGCCAAGGGCTACGAGGCCAGCAGTGTCTTCCCCTATGTGAGCAAGTATCGTTCAGGCTTGCTGATGTATCACGGCATGGCCGATGACAATGTATTGTTCGAGAATAGCACCCGGGTATACAAGGCGCTGCAGGATGAAGGCAAGTTGTTCCGCATGATAGATTACCCCGGCTCCAAGCACTCGATGCGGGGGGATAAGGTGCGCACCCATCTGTACCGTTCGCTGACCGACTTCCTCGAGACAGAGTTGAAAGGTAACTGAGCCGGTAAGCTGAAGTTATCTGGAAGCATAAAATGCCGCGCCTCATATGGCGCGGCTTTTTATGCTTCGCCCTCCTTGGGCAACAGGCGTCTGAGCAGCAAGGGGCCGAGCAGGGTGGTGATGGCTATTACCAACACCAATTCGGTAAATACCTTGGCCGGAATGATATCCAACTGCCGCCCCACTTCTGCAAAGACCAAACCGACTTCACCTCTGGGCACCATGGCACTGCCGACTATCAGCTTTTGCCGCCAAGTGCCGCTAACCACCAAACCGGCCGCCAGCTTGCCGATAAATGCCAGCAGTATCATCGCCAGCAAGAGTAACAGGCTGTAGGGGCTGAGGTTCAACTGGCTCAAGTCGAGGCTTATCCCCACATAGACAAAGAACACAGGCGCGAACACATCGGTCAGCGGTTGCATCGATTTTTCCAGCTTGTGGGTAAAGGGAAAGGGGTTTTGCAGATACTTCTGCCAGGGCCAGATAAACTGCCTTGATAGCGCCAAACCGGCGGCAAAACCGCCGAGCAGTGCCGGAGCGCCGAAAAGGTGTGCCAGCCAGGCAAACAGGCAGATCAGTGTCAGCATAACCACGGCTTCATAGCCGGGTGTCTGGGACTGGTAGCTGAATACCCGCAGCAGATAGACCAGTATTCTGCCAAGAGGCGGCGCCAGCAGCAGAAACAGCAGCAGTAAGCCACAGAGTTTGATAATTGCCAGCGGTGCCAACTGGCCTTCGCTGGCAAAGTTGAACAGCAAACTGAGCAGTATTACCCCGGCAATATCGTCGAATACCGCCGCTCCCAGAATCAAATGACCGGCACTGGATTGTTGCTGACCACTGTCGCTTAGCACCCTGAGGGAGATGCCTATGCTGGTAGCCGTCAGGGTACAGCCGTAGAAGAGGGCGGCAAACAGCGACAGCTCCAGCCAGTAAAAGGCGGCCAGGCCGGTGAGCAGCAGCGGCACCACTATGCCGATAATGGCCACTGCTGCCACCTGGCGCCCGGCGCTGTAGAGGCGTTTTATCGAGGTTTCGGCGCCGATGGAAAACAGCAACAGTATCACCCCGAGTTCAGCGATATTAGCCAGCACCTGGGTCGGTTCGAGCCAGCCCAGCACTGAAGGGCCCAGCAACAAGCCTGCACCTATTTCCCCCACCACCGGCGGCCAACCGATACGGTTACAGCACTCTCCCAGCACCCGGGAGAACAGCAAGATCAGGAACAAGGCGATCAACAGGCTATCTATCGACATTGAGTATCCCCCATAGGTGCAATTGTTGATCGGGATCAGTATGGTTTATTCTGCATCAGATTAGAGTCTAAAAAATAGCCGATTACCAGAAAAATCCGGAGAAAACAAATGGGTAAGCTTTTTATCATCGAACAACATGAAGAGGCTAACACTGATGCGATTGCCAAGGGACTGGAAGTAGCGGAACTACTTGGTAAGCAACCACAGGTATTTGCTTATTGCTACGAATATTTTTCCGGTGATGATTATTATAGCCCACGGCTTGCCGGGGCCGCCCAGCAGCGGCTGATGAAGGAGAAGCAAGCCGAGGTGTCGGCTCATCTCAAGGAGTTGGATGCCGAAGATGTACCGCTGCATATCATCTGGAGCAAGTATCTCTACGAGCATGTCAGCAACCATGCCGGCCGCTATGGTTTTGATATGGTGGTCAAAACAGTTCACCAGAGCGAGCACTTTCTGCCGACCGACTGGCATCTTATTCGCAGTACCAAGGTGCCCTTGATGCTGCTCAGCGACAATCCGATCAAGAAGGCGTCAAGTATTCTGATGGCGGTGGATCTCGATGCCAGAAGCCAGCAAAAACAGCGCCTCAACCAACTGGTGTTGCAACATGGCCGCCAGTTGGCCGAGGCCAGCGGTGCCAAGTTGCATCTGGCACATATCATCCGGGTACCCAAGGTGATCCGCGATCTCGAGGTGCTCAACCTGCATGAAATGGTCAAGTCGGCCTGGCGTAAGCATCAGGCCATGCTGGACCAGACCGGGCTCCCCAAAGAACAGATCCATATCATTGCCGGCGATCCGGTTCTTTGTCTGTATCAGTTGTCCTGCAGGCTCAAGAGCGACTATCTGGTGATAGGTGCTCGTCAGCGCCAGGGCTTGATGGGACGGGTGATAGGCAATACCGCCGAGCAGATCTTGCGGCGCGTGCGCAGCAATGTGCTGGTGATCCCAACCGATGAGGAACAGACAAGCTGATAGCTTGCCTGCTCACAAGCCCTTTTGGCTGAGGGCAACCAAGGCCTCGGCGGCCGGGGTCAAGGGTAGGTTGTTACGCCAAATCAGCCCCAACTGCCAGGTGATTTCTCTCGCCATGGGCCGATAGCTGAGGGTTTGCTCGCCGAGCTTGTCGCAGATGGGCTCCGGCAGCAGCGCCAGCCCCATTCCGGCCTGTACCATTGCGCCGAGAAAGTCCCATTGACCACTGCGAAAAGCGATATTCAACGTGACCCCGGCCTCGCGGCTCAGGCGGGTCAATAATTTTGCCAGTGAAAAGTCCTCGTTGTAGAGAATGAAAGGATACTCGGCCAGATCCCGCCATTCTATCGCCTGCTTGCTGGTCAGTGGGTGACCTACCGGCAGGCAGACCTTCAGCGGATAACCCTGCAGCGGCGATGAAGATAGCTGCTCTCCATGGGTGGCCGGCAGCGCCGTGAAGGCGATGTCCAGAGTGTCGGCCAGCAGTGCCTGCTCGCAACCAAAACCACCGTATTCATGCATCTGCAACTCGACCGCCGGATAGGTGCGGCGAAACTCGGTCAACAGATCTATGGTCAGACTGCTCATCATGGGGCAGACCCCGAGGCGCAGGTGGCCGGATTTGAGGCCACTCAAGTTACTCAAGTCCTGCTCCATTCTGTGCCATTGACCTATTATCTGGCAGGCGCTGGCATGGAATATCTCTCCGGCCTGAGTGAGCTCTACCTTCTGATTGCTGCGGATCAAGAGCTGTTGATCCAGGGATTCCTCCAGACGTTGGATCATCTTGCTCAATGTCGGCTGAGTCAGGTACAGCTGCTCGGCGGCGCGGGTAAAGTTGCCGGTTTCCACCAGGGTCAGAAAGCAGTGTAAGGTCTTGATAGGTACGTTCATGCTTATTTGGAATTCTCGCTATGGAATTAATTCATTTTACTAATAGTCATGGCGGCGTTAATTTGATCAGCGTCCCAAGTAAAGAGGAAAAATCGATGAAAGCCTATCAAGGTTTGTGGGTCAGCTCTCTGTGGCAAACCGCCACTGAAACTCAGGAACATAAGGCCAAGCCTGCCAAAGCCAAGTCCCAGAGTTTTTGGAAGCTGATGTTCCACAAAAAAGCCAAAGCAGTCTAAAGTTACCCGGCCCGTGCCGGGTTTCTTTTATCCCGCCAATACCTCTTCCTTTGTTTTGCCCTGTTGGCCCTTTGGGTTAGTATTTGCCTGATTAATTCAAGGGGAAGCTTGTGGATCTCAGCCAGATATGGACGGACGAATCCGAGTACCGTCGGGTTGCGCTCAAAGTCAGTGCATGGACTATTTTTTGCCTCGGGGTGCTGTTCAGTGGCTTTAACTGGTATATGGGGTTGCCATTACTGTCTTTGATGGAACTGGCCATGGCCGGTTTCTGTCTGTTGTTGCTCTACCGTTTGCCCACAACCTCCAGGCTGAAAGAGTGGTCGTTATGCTTTCTGTCTTTGCTCTTTTTCATCGTGCTGCTGGGAATTTGGCAGGCGCGCTTGAGCTCAATTCTCTATAGCTGGTTATTTATCTTTCCGCTGCTTTCTTACCTGCTGCTGGGTAAACGTTGGGGCGTGGGTTTCAACGCGGTATTTATCTTTGGCGGTATGAGTTTATTGCTGCTGCGGCTGGTTATGCTGGAGTCGGAGCTGCATTTTTCCCTATTCATCAATGTGGGTCTGTGTCTGTCTACTTTGTGGATCATGAGTCATGTGTTTGAGAGCAAGCGGGCCGAAATGGTTGAACGTTTGCAACTGATGGCGGCGCTGGATCCACTGACCTCTGTCTACAACCGCTTGCATCTGGAACCGGTATTCAATCTACTGCAGCAACAGATAACAGGGCGTTTGGCACTCTTGCTGGTGGATGTCGATCATTTCAAGCAGATTAACGACAATTTGGGCCACGATGCCGGCGACAGGGTGTTGCAGCAGTTGGCGCGGCTACTGCAGGAGTTTGTGCCATCCCCTGAGCATGTTTTTCGCGTCGGCGGTGAAGAGTTTTGTCTCTTGCTGCCGGTGGCGGACATGGCCGAGGCGCAGAGGCTGGCAGAGTCTGTCAGAGCGGCGGCTGAGTCTCTGCCCCTGGACTTGGCCACAGCACAGGGCCTAAGCGTCAGTATTGGCATAGCCTTGTCACCAGAGCCGAGCTCCAGGCTAAAGCCTGAGCTGCGCCAGCTGTATCGTCAGGCCGATGAGCGCCTGTATCAGGCCAAGCTCAATGGCCGTAACCGAATCGAACCGCCGTAGTCCTGAGTGCTGCGGCTACTGTAGCAGTGGATGCTCCTTGGGCAACTTGCCGCTGATCCACATTACCAACCTATGTTTCATATTGGGGCCATCTTCCTTGTCCGATGGCAATGGCCCTATCAGTTTATCCTGCACCAAGAGACGATAGACGCACTCGACTTTCTCTTTCTCCGGCACCTTGTCCCCAAGCGGGGCAAAGCCACGCTTGAGCGAGTATCCCAAACCTATCTCCAACGCCAGTTTCAACAGAGCCGCTTCATTCTTGTGTTTCTTCATCTGTATCGCTCCCAGCTTGTGCCTGCTCCTAAGCTAACGCAAAGTGACTGAGATTACACTTAAAAATCCTTCGACAGCCTCAGGTACCCTTGTACCTTATTTGAGCATACTTTAAGCTGGTCGCTGGAACGACAAGGATTAATACCATTCCCGATCGAAGGTGGATTTTCCAACAAGCTTCCCTGAGGCGTGTTGAAAAGGTGCTTGTACGGCGCAGGCCAATGTCGATTTATCCCGATGAACTTTCCATTGTCCTACTTGCCTCCATACCTTTTCATTCTCGCTCGGTGAGCCAGCTTCTGCACGGAATGGCGTACCTCAACGTAGGGAGAAAAGTGATGTCCAAAGTCAAATATCAAGCCAAGGCGCAACGCACCTTGACCGTCAAAAACACCTCATTCCAATACTACAGTCTCAATGAAGGGCCCTTGGCGGAAATTGCCGAGGTTGCCGCATTACCCAAGAGTTGCAAGGTGCTGCTGGAAAACATTCTGCGGCATCTGGATACCGACCATTGTGATATCGACGATCTGCAGGCGCTGGCCAAGGGCCGCGGCCGCGGCAGCCAGCAGGAGATCGCCTATCATCCGGCGCGGGTATTAATGCAGGACTTTACCGGCGTCCCGGCGATAGTCGACCTGGCCGCTATGCGGGCGGCGCTGGTGGCAAAAGGGCGCAGTCCGCAAAAAATCAATCCACTGTCCAAGGTGGATCTGGTGATTGACCACTCGGTCAGCATCGACAAGTTCGCCAATCCGGATGCCTATCGGGACAATGTGGCGATTGAGATGCAGCGCAACTTCGAGCGTTATCAATTTCTCAAGTGGGGCCAGGGCGCCTTCGATAACTTCTCCGTGGTGCCTCCGGGCACCGGCATTTGCCATCAGGTAAACCTCGAGTATCTGGCCAAAGGTGTCTGGCAGGGGCTTGGCGAAGAAGGAGCCACTTGGGTCTATCCAGATACACTGGTGGGCACTGACAGCCATACTACTATGATCAACGCCCTGGGGGTACTTGGCTGGGGTGTCGGGGGTATCGAAGCCGAAGCGGCCATGTTGGGGCAACCCATCTCAATGCAGATCCCGGATGTGGTGGGGTTCGAGCTCAAGGGGCGACTCAGTGAGGGCATTACTGCCACTGACCTGGTGCTCAGAGTTGTGGAGATGCTGCGCCGCCAGGGGGTAGTGGGTAAATTTGTCGAATTCTATGGTGATGGCCTGGATCAGTTGCCGCTGGCCGACCGAGCCACCATTGCCAATATGGCACCGGAATATGGTGCAACCTGTGGCTTCTTCCCGGTGGATGCGCAGACACTGGAGTATCTGCGCCTCAGTGGCCGAGATGAACAGACGGTTGCCTTAGTGGAGGCTTACACCAAGGCCCAAGGGCTGTGGCGAGAGACTGGCGATAGCGCCCCCGAGTTTGCCGATACCCTGAGCCTGGATCTTGCCAGTGTTGAACCCAGCCTGGCCGGGCCCAAGCGGCCCCAGGACAGAGTCGCCGTCAGTCAGCTCAAACAGGCGGCCGAAGATGCCATTCGTCTCTCGGGGCGCAGCGAGCTTGAGCAGGCGTTTGTACTCGAAGGCAGCGAGCTTGCCATGCACCATGGCGATTTGGTGATTGCCGCCATTACCAGTTGTACCAATACTTCCAATCCGGCGGTGATGCTGGCAGCCGGGTTGCTGGCACAAAAGGCGGTGGAACTGGGATTGGAGCGTAAGCCCTGGGTCAAGACTTCGTTGGCTCCAGGCTCCAAGGTGGTGACCCAGTATCTGCAACAGGCCGGACTGCAAACGGCACTCGATAGCCTGGGCTTTAACCTGGTAGGTTATGGTTGCACTACCTGTATAGGTAACTCGGGCCCCTTGCCGGATGCGGTCACCAAGGCGGTCAGCGAACAGAAAATCCATGTGGGTTCAGTGCTTTCCGGTAACCGTAACTTCGAAGGGCGGATCCACCCCTTGGTTGAGTCCAACTGGCTTTGCTCGCCTCCTCTGGTGGTTGCCTATGCGTTGGCGGGAACCAGCCGTATCGATCTCAGTCGCGATCCCATAGGCCAAGGCCGCGATGGTAAAGCGGTTTTCCTTAAGGACATTTGGCCCAGCAATGCCGAGATAGCCGCTGTAATGGGCAAGGTGAGTCGCAGCCTGTTCCAGCAGCAGTATGCCGATGTGTTTCATGGCGATGATGCCTGGCGCGCCATCGACTCGGGCTCGGGCAAAACCTATGCCTTCGATCCCGCCTCCACCTATATTCAGTTACCGCCCTTCTTCGAAGCCGAATACGGCGGTAATGCGGATGACATTAAGGGGGCCGCGATTCTGGCGCTACTGGGAGACTCTGTCACCACAGATCATATCTCCCCGGCCGGGGTGATCCCCAAAAACAGTCCGGCAGCCGATTACCTGCGCGGTCATGGTGTAGCTGACAAGGACTTCAACTCCTACGGTTCACGCCGCGGGAATCACGAGGTGATGATGCGCGGTACCTTCGGTAATATCCGTATCCGCAATGAGATGGTGCCCAGGCATGAAGGTGGTGTTACCCGGATGCAGGGCGAATCTGAGGTGCGCTTTATCTATGACGCTGCCATGGCCTATCGCGCCAGAAAGCAGGCGAGTGTGGTTATTGCCGGTAAAGAATATGGTACAGGTTCCAGCCGTGACTGGGCCGCCAAGGGTACGCTGCTGCTCGGGGTCAAGGCGGTCATAGTGGAGAGCTTTGAGCGTATTCACCGCTCCAACTTGGTGGGTATGGGCGTGCTGCCATTGCAGTTTCTGCCTGGAGAAACCCGTCAGACTCTGGGCCTGACTGGTGATGAGACAGTGGATATTCTCGGCTTGGATGGCGAGCTTAAGCCAAACCAGAAGCTGCAGGCGCAGATCCATTATCCCAATGGAGAGTCCAAAACCATAGTGCTGCTCAGCCGCCTGGATACCGGCATGGAGGTTGCCTACTACCGTGCCGGCGGTGTGCTGACCTATGTGCTGGAGCGTTTGGCCGCCGAATAGCCCAGCTGCTTCAGGCAAAAACCGCGCTTTGGGGTGCGGTTTTTTATTGGGAAAAGCCAAGTGGTGCCACAGCGCTCCATGTTTTAAAATGCCGCATAATCTCAAGTGGCAGGAGCGCCCATGTACCAAAACAAACAAGCCGTAGCCCTCGGCAGCCTGGCTCTGATGACAGCCGTTGCCATACTGCTGATCTTACTGGCCTTTTGGGCCTGGCCTAAATACAAGGTCTATAAGCTGGAGCTGGACGGCATCGCCGCTTTGAAGGAAGCAGAGTGGAGCAAGCAGATCCTGATTGAGGAAGCCAAGGCTCGGGAACAGGCGGCCCTGATGCAGGCCAAGGCCAAAGTCACCCTGGCTGAAGCGGAAGGACGTGCAATGATCGCCAGAGCCAAGGCCGAAGGGCAGGCCGATATCGAGCGCGCCAAGGCGGCTGCCGAGGCCAACAAGATCATCGGCGAGTCACTCAAGGGCAATGAAGCCTATCTGCGTTACGTGTGGATCAAGGGGCTGCAGGAAGGCAAGGGCGAGCGCATCTATATTCCAACCGAGGCCGGCTTGCCTTTGCTGGAAGCGGGAAAAGCCCCCGGGAAATAGCCTGTTGCCCGGCAAGCCGGTCGTTACTCGAGTCTGAGTGCGGTTTAGCTGAACTGAGGCAAGTCAGTTGTCCCAGGTTAGCGGTACCGAGTCGGCCTCATGTGGTAACTTGTCGCCGAAGCGTTGCACCAGCCAGTCGATGAACAGCTTCAGTCTGTGGCTGGGGTGGCGTTTGCATGGATAGATAAGCGACAGTGGCATGGCTTGCGGCGGATACTGCTGTAACACTGGCACCAGAGCGCCACTTTGCAAATGTGGCGCTATACCATAAGTGGGCACCTGGATAATACCAAAGCCTGCCAATCCGGCGGCAATATAAGCATCTGTGCCATTGGTTCTTATGCTTTGGGGCAAGGTATATTGATGGTATTTCCCCTCTTGCCTGAACTCCAGCGGCTCGATACGACCACTTGCGGGTAACAGATAGCCCACCATCTTGTGGTTACTGAGTTTCGAAGGCGTTTGCGGAACTCCGAAGCGCGCCAGATAATCCGGGCTTGCCAGCGTGACTATCTCAAAGCTTCCCAAACTTCTGGCGATAAGGTTGCTGTCCTCCAGTGTGCCGGCCCGCAGTGCCAGATCGACCCCTTCACCTATGATATCGATGCGCGGATCCGAAACGCCAAGCTCCAGCTCTATGTCCGGATAACATTGATGAAATTCCGGTAAGGCCGGCAAGATAAGCAATCGGGCGAGTCTGGCGGGCATGTTGATCCTAAGTAGCCCCGCCGGGCAGCTTTCTTTGGCAAATAGGCCCTGAAGATCGTCCCAGTCTGCCAGCAGCGCCGAGGCCTTATCCAACACCTGTTCGCCCTGCTCGGTCAACCTGACCTGTCGTGTGGTGCGTACCAGCAACTGTACCTTGAGTTGCTGCTCCAACCGCTGCACCGCCTGGGTTACGGTCGAGCGTGGTAGATTGAGTAAATTGGCAGCCTTGGTGAAACTTCGAGTCTCGGCGACCCGGCGAAAGATATTCAGGGTTTGCAGTCTATCCATGATTGTTCGTGATTTTGGAATACACTGGCAGTTATAGCGTTATTTATCCCAAAGGTAAAAACAAAGATGCTGTTGGCAGTTCAATGGAGGTAACAGATGAAAACACGAAAACTGGGTAGCAAGGGACCGGAAGTATCGGCGCTGGCGTTGGGATGCATGGGAATGAGCGAGTTTTACGGTCCGGCCAGTGATGCAGAGTCCTTGGCAACTCTGGATCTGGCGCTGGAGCGCGGCGTCAACTTTTGGGATACCGCCGATGTTTACGGACCTTTTCGCAATGAAGAACTGTTGGCACAAGCGCTCAAAGGCCGTAGGCAGCAGATCTTTCTTGCCAGTAAATTTGGCATAGTCAGGGATGAAGCAGATGTGCACAAGCGCGGCGTCAACGGTCGCCCCGAGTATGTCCGCCGCTCTGTGGAAGCCAGCCTCAAGCGTTTGGGGACAGATTATATCGATCTCTATTACCAGCACAGAATGGATCCCGAGGTACCGATAGAGGAAACTGTCGGTGCCATGGCCGAGTTGGTGCAGCAGGGCAAGGTGCGCTATCTGGGTTTGAGTGAAGTGGACAGCGACAGGCTGCGCCGCGCCCACAAGGTGCATCCCATTACAGCGGTGCAGAGCGAATATTCTCTCTGGAGCCGGGATCCTGAAAGCAAGGTATTGCCGCTTTGCCAAGAGCTGGGAATAGGTTTTGTTGCCTACAGCCCTCTGGGGAGAGGTTTTCTCAGCGGTGCTATTCGCAGCATAGACGACTTTGCTGCCGATGATTTCAGGCGCTCTCATCCCAGATTTCAGGGGGAGAACTTTGAACGTAATCTGGCGCTGGTGGATGCCATCAAGGCACTGGCTGAAAGCCGAGGTTGCAGTTCGTCACAGCTGGCGCTGGCATGGCTGCTCAGCCGCAATGAGCATCTGATCCCTCTATTTGGCACCAAACGGCGGCGTTATCTTGAGGATAATATTCAGGCTTGCACTTTGACTCTTGGCCGAGAGGAGTTGGCGGCCATTGAAGAGGCGTTTCCCATCACAGCAGTAGCTGGGAGCCGTTATGGCGCACAGATGATGCCGCTGTTACCCAATGAGTAGTGGTACTGGGGTTGGCTAATCCCCATTACTTGGGGGTGAGCTTTACACAAGTTCAATTGTGCCTAACCCCTAACCCTAACAATAGGCCATTGCAAATACCAAGGAATATGCTTTGGAGTAGTCGCAGGACGTTGATGACAATAGTGTAGCGAGGCATGGATGCCGGGGTTCGAAGGTCGAGCAAGGCGAATGTTACTAAGCAACAAGTCTATGAGTGTGAGCCAAGGTGGCTGTTGTGCATGGAGGCATTTACACCATAACTTTCTGCCGCAGGCACAGTGGCTATCATAACTTTCAGCCAAGAGTGGTTAACCAAATTGTATCTAACTGCCAACTAAGCGGCAGCCAATCACCTGCGGTGCGGATAGGCAGGAAGCCTGAATGCCGTGAAGGATAGGACGTCCGAGAACGGCCTTTCGCACTGGCGATCCTGTGACACGCTGTAAACCCATCCCTGGGCGCTCGACGAAAACATCCCTGTTTTCGACGGTCACAGTTCCGCCTGTGCCTGGATAAAGGTGTACATCTTAAACTGCGAAGTTGTATTGACGGTGATTTAGCCGACGACACCAGAATCCAGGTCCTGATGGATTTGAGGCCCACTCTGGCAGGGATGCCAGAGTGGCGCCATCAGGGATGATTTTATGGCATGCCGAAAAGTCGCCAGGACGAAAGCCCGCGGCAGCTGTGGGGTGAAACTCTATGACTTTCGCCAGTGCCTTGGAGAAAAGTGGTTGTTGCGTCTTGCCGATTAAGCTCTAGGAGCCTGGGGTGGGGTTTGTTAGAGTAAGCGCAGTTTTTGGCGGCGACTGTTGCGGGAAAGTATCCCGATAGCCAACTACCGAGTCAAAGTAATGAGCCAGGCACTGAGCCAAAGCTCTGAGTTAAAGCCTTTAGACCAAGGCTGTAAAACCAAAGCCGTTAAACCAAAGTCGTTAAACCAAAGCCGTTAAAGTGAACCGAGTCATCGATGAATCCATGTCCCTTGTGTGCCAACACCCAGCCTAAACAGACAGTTCCCGCCAGGGTTGCCAGACGTTATTTTCTCTGCCCAGAGTGTCAGCTCATCTTTCTCGACCCTGCGCATTTTCTGCCCTTGAATGAGGAGCAGCAGTTTTACGATACCCACGAGAACAGCATTGACGACCCCGGCTATGTGGGCTTTTTGCAGCGCCTGTTGACGCCGGCGATGACCTTTCTGCGCCCGGGTATGCAGGGACTGGACTTTGGCTGTGGCCCTGGGCCGACACTATCAAAACTCCTTGCCCGGGAAGGGATAGCGTGTGACGATTTCGACCCGCTGTTTTTCCCCAATCCATTGCAGGCGCAGTATGACTTTATTCTCTCCAGCGAGTGTTTCGAGCACTTGCACAGGCCTGCCGCCGAGATAAGCGCGCTGCTGGCACGTCTGGTTCCTGGGGGCTATTTAGGCATAATGACAGACCGCTGGCAGAGTGAAGCCCAGTTTTATGACTGGCACTATACCCGGGATCCTACCCATTGCAGTTTTTTCCATCGCGCAACATTGGACTGGCTCTGTGAGACGTTTGCTTTGAGCTTATGTTTTGTCGATGAGCGGCGGATTGCCATTTTTCAAAAAAATTGAGGCATCAAAGTGAAGGGCTGGGAAGGGCAGGCAAGCCCCAATCCCTTTGGGGCTGTACCTTGAAACCGGGGCGCCTCCAGGAAGCAGCGACCCGGTTTTTTTCGCTATCAGTTGGCAGCGCCAGTGCTGAAGTTATTTTCCACCAGCGGCTGCTTGTTATCGGCCTGAGGCACATGGCACTGGGTACAGAAATAGTTCTGTCCATTGAGGGTGCCCTTGTCGTCGATAACATGGGACTTGGCCACAGGCGTTGCCTTCATGCGCTTGGCCTTGCTCCAGTCATGGCAGTTCATGCAGCTGTTTTTCTTCAGGCTGATGGGGTAGTCGGCCTTGTGAGGAATGAGCGGCGGCTGTTCGGCGTAGTTACGCTCTATGGCGTTGCCACGCATTGGATAGGAAGGCATGGCATCGGCCGGGCGTACAGAGCTAATCTCTGCATCGCCACCGCCAAGAGAACTGACGTTAACCGGCTGAGCCGTTTCTGCCTGCTGTCCTGAGCAGGCGCTGAGTGCCAGCAGCATCGCGGCTGCGCTGAGTGTTTTTTTCATTGCTTGTTCTCCGCCTTGGTGGCAATTCGGTTGCAATCTATTTTGTTGGATTTGTCTTTGGCTTCACCCTTGGGCGAGAGCCGGGTTAATGGCGTATCAAACTCAAAGACCTTCTTGGCACAGACATCGATACAGCGGCCGCAGAGGGTGCAATCGGTACTGGTTATCGTAGGGTTGCTTCCCTTGAGGGCGGGTTTGAGCACCTGCCGTTCGGGACACACGGTAAAACAGTCCATACAGTTGTTGCAGTCGTTGGCTCTTACCGCCTCGATATTGACCAGTCGCAGCTTGCCCAGCAGGCTGTAGAGGGCGCCACTTGGGCACAGGTGGCTGCACCAGGCGCGCTCGCTGACGAACAGATCCAGCAGCAGTATCACCAGCAGCAGCCACAGGCCACTGAAGCCACCGAACAACAAGGCTCGGTAGGCCACGGGAACCGGGTTGAGCCACTCCCAGGCCAACAGGCCGGTCAGTGGGGGCAAGAGCAACACCAATACCAGCAGATAGTAGCGCAGCGACCTTGGTAGCTCGGGCAATCTGGGCAGGCCCAACTTGCGTCTGAGCCAGGCGGCCGTATCTGTCACCATGTTGACCGGGCAGACCCAGCTGCAGAACACCCGTCCACCCAGTAGGCCATAACCCAGGGCGACAATGGCAGCGCCGAGCAGCAGGCTCAGTTCCGGCAGATGGCCACTGGCCAAACTCTGCAGTGTCACCAGCGGATCGGCCAGCGGCACTGTGTCCAGTAACAGACTGGCCGACAGGTTGCCTTTCAGTAGCCAGAGGCCAAACAGTGGTCCTATAGCAAACAGCAACAAAACGCTGAGTTGTGACAGGCGTCTGAGCAGCAGGAACCTGTGTGCCTTCCACCAGCCCAGGGTAGCGATGGCATCGGCGGCAAAGGCGTCTGAGCTTTTTTTCCGACTCATATTTCGCCTCCGTTACCCAGTCCGGGCAGCCCTTGATTGAGCATCTCCAGGGTGGTCTTTTCCGTGTCTATGTAAGTGTCGTGCTCGGCGGTCTTGCCGCTGGCGAGCTTCTGCGGCAGCACCTTGATCGCCGCCTCTTCCAAAACGCAGGCATGTTCACACTTGCCGCAGCCGGTGCAGATATCGGCATGCACGGTAGGAATAAACATGGCGTGGTGGCCACTGCGTTCATTGCGGGCACGCTCAAGGGTGATGGCCTCATCGATGAGCGGGCAGACACGGTAGCAGACATCACATCTCAGGCCTTTGAAGTTAAGGCAGTTTTTCTCATCGATCAGTACGGCTGTGCCCATTCTGGCATCCTCGATTTTCTCGAGGCCGGTATCCAGTGCCCCACTGGGACAGGCGCGGGTACAGGGTATGTCCTCGCACATCTCGCAGGGGATACTGCGGGCGCTGAAGAAGGGCGTGCCTGTGGCTGCCCCTTCAAACCAACGCGCCAGTTTCAGGGTGTCATAGGGACAGGCCTCGACACAGAGGCCACAGCGAACGCAGGCCGAGAGAAAGGCGTCCTCAACGAGGGCGCCCGGGGGACGTATCGCCTGGGGCGCCAGCGACTGGGACTTGGCCAGCGCTGATATCCCCAGCCCGGCCAACCCCATCACACAGCCGGCTTTGGCCGTGGTCGCCAGAAACTGGCGACGATTGATGTTATTGACACTATTGCGTTTGTCACCCATTACTGCTGCCTCAGGCCTTCATCACTTTGACCGGACACTTCTTGAAGTCTGTCTCTTTGGACAGAGGGTCGGTGGCGTCCAGTACCAGCTTGTTGACCAATTGACGGGCATCGAAGAAGGGCATGAACACCACGCCTTTGGGTGGCTTGTTACGGCCCTTGGTTTCAACCCGGGTCTTCACTTCGCCGCGAGGCGAGGCGACGATGACTTCATCACCACGCTTGAGGCCACGGCTCTTGGCATCATCAGGATGCATGAAGATCTGCGCATCCGGATAGGCGCGGTACAACTCGGGTACCCTGGCGGTCATTGAACCTGTGTGCCAGTGCTCCAGCACCCGGCCTGTGCTCATCCACAGATCGTATTCACTGTTGGGCTCTTCGGCGGCCGGTTCGTAGGGCAGGGCGAAGATCACCGCCTTGCCATCTGGCTTACCGTAGAACTGATAGCCTGAACCCGGTTTAACGTAAGGGTCAGAACCTTCAACGAAGCGGCGCAGGGTTTCCTTGCCATCCACTACCGGCCAACGCAGACCACGGGTTTCGTGGTAGCGGTCGAACTGAGCCAGATCGTGACCATGGCCGCGACCGAAGGCGGCGTATTCTTCGAAGATCCCCTTCTGCACATAGAAGCCGAAGTGTTCAGATTCATCGTTGAGCTCGGCCTGACAGTCGCTGGTGGGGAACTTGTTGATCACTCCATTGGCGAACAGCACTTCATAGAGGTTCTTGCCGGCGTATTCAGGTTTCTTGGCAATCAACTCGGCGGGCCAGACTTCCTCTACCTTGAAGCGCTTGGCGAACTCCATCAGCTGCCACAGATCCGACTTGGCGCCTTCAGGGGCTTTCACCTGCTGGTGCCACATATGGGTGCGGCGCTCGGCGTTACCATAGGCACCTTCTTTCTCGACCCACATGGCGGTAGGCAGGATCAGGTCGGCCGCCATGGCGGTGACTGTTGGGTATGGATCTGACACCACGATAAAGTTTTCCGGGTTACGGAAACCGGGATAGATTTCATCGTTGATATTGGGGCCGGCCTGCATATTGTTGGTACACATGGTCCAGTAGCAGTTGAGCTTGCCGTCTTTCAGCATCCGGCTCTGCAACACGGCGTGGAAACCGGGCTTGGGCGGAATAGTGCCTTCAGGCAGCTGCCAGGCCTTTTCTGTGATGGCGCGGTGTTTGTCGTTGTTGACCACCATGTCGGCGGGCAGACGGTGGGCAAAGGTGCCGACTTCACGGGCGGTACCACAGGCAGAGGGCTGGCCTGTGAGAGAGAAGGGGCTGTTACCCGGAGTGGCAATCTTGCCGGTCAACAGGTGCAGGTTATAGAGCATGTTGTTGGCCCAAACCCCACGCACGTGTTGGTTGATACCCATGGTCCACAGGCTCATTACCTTGACCTTGGGATCGGCATAGGCCTTGGCCAGCTCCAGCAGGCGCTCTTTCTCCACGCCGCTCATCTCGCTGGCGTATTCCAGAGTGTAGCGGCTGACAAACTTGGCGTACTCATCGAAGCTGATATCGCTGAACTTGCCGTTACCCGGATTCTTGGCTTTTTTCTCCAGCGGATGATCCGGACGCAGGCCATAACCTATGTCATCCACACCCAGGGCAAACTTGGTGTGCTTGTTGACGAAGTCCTTGTTGACCGCGCCGTTTTGGATGATGTAGTTGGCGATATAGTTGAGGATCACCAGGTCGGACTGAGGCTTGAACACTATCGGGTTGTCGGCCAAATCGAACGAGCGGTTCTCGAAGGTAGACAGTACATGCACCTTACCGTCGGGGTGGCTCAGACGGCGATCCGACAGGCGGGCCCATAGGATGGGGTGCATCTCGGCCATGTTGGCGCCCCAGAGCACAAAGTGATCGGCGGCTTCCAGGTCGTCATAACAGCCCATGGGTTCATCGATACCAAAGGTACGCATAAAGCCGACCACGGCCGAGGCCATACAGTGGCGGGCATTGGGGTCGATATTGTTGGTGCGGAAACCTGCCTTATGCAGCTTGGAGGCGGCGTAGCCTTCCCAGATGGTCCACTGGCCTGAGCCGAACATGCCCACAGAAGTCGGGCCCTTGGTGTTGAGCGAGTGCTTCCACTTTTCTGCCATCACATCGAAGGCCTTGTCCCAGCTCACGGGGATGAACTCACCGTCTTTGGCATACTGGCCGTCTTTCATCCGCAGCAGTGGAGTGGTCAGACGGTCTTTTCCGTACATGATTTTCGACAGGAAGTAGCCCTTGATGCAGTTCAGGCCCTTGTTGACCGGGCTCTCAGGATCGCCCTTGGTGGCGACGACCTTGCCCTCTTTTGTGCCTACCAGCACAGAGCAGCCGACACCGCAGAATCGGCAGGGGGCCTTGTCCCATTTGATATTGTCTTTCTGCTCAGCGGCTTCGACGACTTTCACTGGCAGAGTGACTCCAACGGCCGTGGCGGCGGCAACGGCGGCGTTGGCTTTAAGAAACTCGCGGCGGCTTATGCTCATGGTGTTTCCTCACTCTTTATTTCTTTTGTTTGACTGACAGGCTCAGAATCGACCTGATGATAGATAAGACTGCTGGACAGTATCCCGGGCAGACGGTTGATTGCTTCGACGTTATCCAGGATCTCGCCCTGGCTTTCGCCTTCGAGGGTGACTACCAATTTGCCTTCTGGGCTGCTGGCGTGGACTTCGGCGCCTTCAAGGGCCTGGATGGCAGTGGTCACCGCCTCCAGGGTTCCCGGAGCGGCATGCACCACCAGACTGGTGACATGGTATTCCATCTCTGTTTGTTGCTTCATTGAGGCTCACCTCGACAGGTAAGGGCGACTGGCACGGCATGGGCCGAGTCACCGGAACTGAATCAAAGTCTAGACCTCATTAAAAATGTGGGTATACCTCTTGAGAGGTAATGAAAGCGATTGGCGATCCGGATCAACATTTTCAATGTGATCTGAATCCAAGTTTGAAATTTAAACAGATTAGCGGCTTGACTCTTGCAATATTAATGTAACGCCATTTTGAGAATAGTTCTTGTTTACTACCTAAAGTGGGTTATTCAATAGCCGGTCAGCTCCATATAACCCACGCCGGTTTGTGTGCCTTTGATGGTGATGGGCCCCTCCCAGTAGGGGATAGACAGGTTCATGGCGGCATTGGGATTGAGGGCTTCCAGAGTCAATGACAGAGATTCTCCCGGCAGCTCCAGTTGCCAGGCTACAGGGTAGCGACCGCTGGCCGTTTGTTGCCAGTCCTTGACGCTGAGGCTGATATCATCGAGCGCCAGCGGGTGGCCACTGCCGTCGGGATACATGCGCTTGCCGCTGAAAAAGGCTTTGTTTTCCTGCTCTCTGAGCTGAAACAGCATCAGGGCCGAACCGTCATCGAGCCGCAAGGCGAACCAGTCCCAGCCCTGTTGGCCGCGACTGAGAAATTCTGAGCTCCACTCCCTATCGAGCCAGGCATTGCCGGATACCTGCAGCCATTGCTCCTTGTGGCGCACTTTGCCTTTGACCCGAATAAAAGGCTGGCTGTAGTAGTAAGAGGCTACAGTGCCGGCGGCATTTTTACGGCTGAAACCCTTTTCTCCCTGAATCTGCAGCTCGGCTTGGCTATCGAGTTGCAACTCGAAGGCAAAGTCCTCTTCGCTGACCTGTAAACTGGCGGGAAACAGCCCGCTATTGGGGCCGCTTGCCGCCTGGCTTTGCCAGCGCCAGTTATCGAGCCAGACCCTGAGCGGCAAGCCCATGGCTCCGGCTTGAGTTTTGTCCTGGGCTCCCTGGGGATGGGCTGCTTTGCCTTGGGGCGCGGCAAGCGCGCCCCTGGCCCAGCGCTCGGCGCTTTGGTGACTATCTTGAAAACTGAGTGCGCTGTGAGCCATATAAAGCTGATTCGTCGCCCAGGGAGAGCTGGATTCAGGTTCATCCGGGGAGAGGGCGATACGAAACTGAGTCCATTGCAGCCCGAGGGGCTCACCGCTTTGCGTGGTCAGATTGGCGGTCAGATACCACCACTCCTGACGAAACCTGGGGTGGGGCAGGTGATCTTCCGGAAACTGCAGCGCCGCACCGGGCTCGACTTTGGCATAGCCTTCGCTCGCAGTACCCATCACCCGGCTCATGGCCCGTGAGTCTTGCTGCTGAGCCTTGTCTTGATGAGCCTTATCGCAGCCACTCAGCACAGCGCAGCCCAGCAGTAGACCCGCTAACAAGGGCGCTACGGCAGGCCACCGCATTGTAATCAATCGCATTAGAGCACCTCCTGTTGCAGGCTGGAGACCAGAGAGCGGCGGCTCTGCCAGTAGAGGGGAACTATCACCGCCAGGATGCAGCACAGCAGCGACAAAAGCACCACCCGGCCATAGGCCAGCCAGTCCCACTGCATGGCTATGGTCCAGCCGAAGGCCTGCAGCGTCACCTTATGGATAAGCAGGTAACCGAGAATCGCCCCCATGGGCAGGGCCAACAGACAGGTGAGCAGCACCACCAGCAGCATCTGCAATAGCAACATAGACAAAAGCCGGCCACGGGTAAGCCCGAGCGAGCGTAACATGGCGAGGCTCGCCTGGCGGGACTGGGTCAGCATCAGCACAGCACTGAAAAGCCCCACGGCAGCCACGAGTAAGGTCAGGGTGTTGAGTACCAGGGTAATGCTGAAGGTCTTGTTGAAGACCCGAATCGCCTCATCGCGAATTTTTTGCTGGCTGTAGACCTGTACCGGACTGAGTCCAAGCTCTTGAATGAGGGCGCGCTCGAGGGCGGCAATGCTTGTGAGTCCTGCCCCCTTGGCCCTTTCTGCACTTGTTGCTATGCCACTCACCGCCAGGCTAACGGCTTCAGTTGGCAGCTTAAGCTCTTGCCAGAGGGATTGCGCCAGCAGGACCTCACCCTTGGGATTGCCATAGTCGTAATAGATGGCGCTGATGGGTAGGGTCAGTGGTGTCTTACATTCCTTTTCCGGGCAGAGGCTGAGCTTGTCGCCCGGCGCCAGCCCCAGCATCAGGGCCAAGGGCTCGCTGATAGCCAGAGTCTGGCCCTGGATCACCGTCAGCAGCGCTTGCTGTTGCTTGTTTTGGGCTCCTTGCACCTGAGCCTGGGCTGGGGTTTTCAGCGCCGTGGTGCGCGCGATAGAGTCGGCGTCCCGGCTAATAAGGTTTATCTCCAGCGTATTGCCGCTCCCCTTGGCATAGAAGGGCGCCTGCCATTGGTAGAAGTGAGCCAGTCCGGGGGCTTGCTGCTCAAGAAAATGCTCCAGATTCGCCATATTGCCGGCGCCCGGGCGGATATAAAGCTCGGCATGCAGGCGGGTGTCGAGCCAGCTTCTGAGGGTCTTGTCAAAGCTGCCTACCAGGGTATTCATAGCGATATTGGCACACAGGGCCAGTAGCAGCGCCATCATGGCCAGCGCCAGCGGTGCCACCAGCTCTCGGGTATCGGCGATGGCGTACTTGCTGAGTCCGGACGGAAACAGCCGCGCCAATAGCCCGAGCAAAGACTGCAACAGTTGCGGCAACAGCAGCGGGATAGCCAGGGTCAAGAGCCCCATCAAGCCCAGGCTGTGTTGGTGGGTTTGGCTCAAGGGATAAAGCAGCGCCGTCAGGGCAAGCAGCGCAACCCCAATGAGAAACAGGCGTTTGTGCATGCTTCTGTGTCTGTGTGCATGCCATTGGCTCTGGGTATTTTGTGCCAGGCTCTGATGACACAGCTCAAGATACAGGGGCACGCAGGCCAGCAGTGCGGCGATAAGTGTCAGACCGGCGCCTTCGGCCAACCATTGCCAGCGCCAATTCCCCGGCAGCAGAGTCGCACCATAGAGCTGCTCCAAGGTCAGCGCCACCATGGGCTGCAGCCACTGGCTGAGCTGCAGCGCCAGAATAAAGCCACTGGCCGAGCCAATGAACACCAGCAACAACAACTCCAGCAGCAGCGCCAGCATCAGGGCACGTCGTCCCAGGCCCTGCTTGAGCAACAAGAGCAACAAACGGCGGCGTTTCATCAGGCTGTAGCGTACACCGTTGTAGGCGATAAACAGCCCCACCACGAAGGCCAACATCCCCATGGCGTTGAGGTTCAAATGAAAACTGCGGGTGAGCGCTGTCAGGGCGGCGCCCTTGTCCTGCTCGCTGATATTCAGCTTACCCAGCGGCAGTCCGCTTTGCTTGAGCCGCTCTTTGAGCCTCTGCGGCTCGCCAAAGAGGGCGATATAGCTGAGGGTGCCTTCGCGCTTTAATAGCTGCTGGGCCAGCGAGATATCCAGATAGAGGCGGTTGCCGAGCTGCTGTGAGTCGGCGAGCGCCAGCACTTCGAGCGTGCGTCCACCGAGGGACAGGGTTGGCGGCGCCTTGAGTCCCTGATGCAGGCTGTCGCTCATGACAATGATGGGCTCACCGGCGAGCAGTCTATTCAAGGGCAGATGGTTGCGGCCATTGCCCCTTTGCTCGAAGGTGCCGAGGGCGGCAATGATATCGCTGCCTTCCACTTGCCACTGGCGACCCTGAGCGTCGTCAAGGACGCCGCTGATCACCGGCAGTGCCTGGATGCCGCTTTGGCGCAGTTGAAAATAGAGTGCTTCATCGAGGCTGGCCCCGCGGGCCTTGGGGGTGATAAAAAGGCTGGCCTGTTGTCCCAGGGCTTCGCCCGCCTCACGGTAGCTGTTGATGGCGTTGTCGTTGGTGGCCTTGACGCCAATCAGCAGAGTCACCGCCAACACCACTCCCAGCAGTATGGCGCCGGCCTGCAGTGGTGCCTTGCGATAGTGGGCCAGGGTGACTTTCAGGGCCTGCCAGGCCAACTTGATTGTGGTTAGCGCCCCTGTGTCACTCATGAATGCGCCCTTGCTGCAGGTGCCAGCGGCGCTGCATATAGGCGGCGGCCGTTTCGCTGTGGGTGACCATAAGAATGGCACTGCCGGCATCGGCGGCGAGAGAGCACAAAAGCTGCATCACCTCATCACCGGCGGCGGCATCCAGGTTGCCTGTCGGTTCATCGGCCAGTAGTAATTCAGGCTTATGGGCCAGGGCGCGGGCAATGGCGACTCTTTGCTGTTGACCACCACTGAGGCTTTCGACTTCCCGGTTCAACAGTGGCGTCAGCCCCAGTGCCTGTACCAGGTGATCGCACCAGGCTTGCCAGCCTTCACCGAGCAGCGACAGGGGAAAAAGAATATTGTCGCGAACATTGAGCGGCGTCAGTAGGTTGAATTGCTGGAACACCACCCCCAGATGGCGGCGGCGAAAGGCGCTCCACTGTTTGTCCTGCCAGCGACTGCTGTCTTGACCTGCCAGCAGAATGCGGCCCTGATCCGGGTGCTCAAAACCGGCTATCAGATTCAGCAGTGTGCTCTTGCCGCTGCCACTGGGGCCAGTCAATGCCACCGTCTCGCCGGGTTTGATCTCCAGGCTGAGATTTTCCAGCACCCTGTGGGGGCGATCGCCGTCCAAAAATCCTTTGCTTACCCCTTCCAGCAACACCTGGCTCTGCATTTGAACTCCTGTGAACCGCAGTAATCTGCTATAGCATAACAAGTTTTTTCAATCGGTGAACTCGACTTTCAGCTGTTGTTACCGCGTAAACCGAACCTGGTTCGGTCGCTCGGGGTGTAGGCTAAGGTCAAATTTTTTGCAGCAAACAGGGCGCGAGTCGGCTTTGCCCCTTGAGTCGGGGGCCATTTAGGCGCAAACTGTGCCACCTGCCACAAATAACGTGGCAATCCGTTCGGATGAAGGTAGCAGGAGAGTGGGGAATCGCCCCCACACCGACGAGGCAATTTCCACCGGTTAACCCGGTTGGAGGTACTCTTTCAGGTGCCGGTCAGCATTGACGGCGTGGACTGTTACTGGACGAGCCTCTGGAGAGACCGGGCATGCCCCGGCGCCGAAGGCGAAAGTGCCGGCTTAGGCCGGCGCGAAACGCTCAGGCAAAAGGACAGAGGAGAGGATGATTGCACCGCCTTGCCTCTGGTGATCTTTCGCTTTTGGCCTCTGCTGCCGCGGTTTCGCAGCCATTTCTTTTCCTCCTCCGTTTATTAATTTTGATGTTTAATAACTGAGGAATCTATGGATTTTCATGCACTTCTTACCCAGATAAACGCTATTGTCTGGGGACCTGCCACCTTACTCTTGTTGGTGGGAACCGGTATTTATCTGAGCTTCAGGCTGGGATTCATTCAACTGTTGCGTCTGCCGCTGGCGCTGCAGTTGCTGTTCAAACCCGCCAATGGCAAGGGGGAACTCTCCTCTTTTGCCGCTCTTTGTACCGCGTTGTCGGCCACCATAGGCACGGGCAATATTGTCGGGGTGGCTACTGCCATCAAACTCGGTGGTCCCGGCGCCCTGTTCTGGATGTGGATTGCCGCCTTGTTTGGCATGGCCACCAAGTACGCCGAGTGTCTATTGGCGCTTAAGTTTCGCACCACTGACTGCCACGGTAACATCGCCGGTGGCCCCATGTACTACATAGAAAAAGGCCTGGGGCTCGGCTGGCTGGCCAAGCTGTTTGCGGTTTTCGGTGTCGGTGTCGCTTTTTTCGGTATCGGGACTTTTGCCCAGGTCAATGCGATTTCCGAAGCTATGACCATCGCCTTTGATGTGCCTGCCTGGATCACTGCTGTGGTACTGACCTCGCTGGTGGCTGCTGTGACCTTAGGGGGTGTTAAACGGATTGCGGCTGTGGCGCAAAAGTTGGTGCCCACTATGGCTATAGGTTATGTGGTTGCCTGTCTTTGGGTGCTGCTGAGCGCCAGTGAGGCGATCCCGGATGCGATAGCACTGGTGCTGCATTCCGCCTTCAATCCAGTGGCGGCGACCGGTGGCTTTTTGGGGGCAGGTATCGCCCTGGCGATTCAAACCGGGATTGCTCGTGGGGTATTCTCCAACGAGTCGGGTTTGGGTAGTGCTCCGATAGCGGCGGCAGCCGCCAAGACCAAGGAGCCGGTTGAGCAGGGGTTGGTGAGCATGACGGGCACCTTCTTCGATACCATTATCATCTGCACCATGACGGGCTTGGTGCTTATTCTTACCGGTGTCTGGAATGGCGATACCGCCGGGGCAGGCATGACCAGTGCTGCTTTTTCCAGTGCCACCACGCCGCTGATTGGCCAGTATTTGGTAACCGTAGCGCTGGTGTGTTTCGCCTTTACCACTATTCTTGGCTGGAACTATTATGGCGATCGCTGCTGGAGCTATCTCACCAAGGGCCGCTGGATCCCGCTCTATCGCTGGGTTTTTCTTGGGCTTATTGCCTCGGGCGCCTTTATCACGCTGGATCTCATCTGGCTGCTCGCCGACATAGTCAATGGCTTGATGGCGATACCCAATCTGATTGCCATTATAGGTCTGCGCCACCTGGTGCTGGCAGAAACCCGCAGTTATTTTCAGCGTCTGCGCGGCTGCGGTGATGAGGCTCTGCCTCAGGCCGATGCCTGAGTCTTGAGCGAAGCAATCAAGGCCAGCAACCAGTCTTCAAACCGTCTTATCCTTGCCAGTTTGGGTGAGGCGGCGTGATACAAGAGGTGATAGCGGATCCCACCCGGTAGCACTTGCGGCAGAGGCGCCGTGAGCGTACCGGCGCGGATATATTGCTGGGCCATCAGGCGGGAGCCTAAAAACACCCCGTGGCCTGACAGCGCCGTGCTCAGTGCCATATCCAGATTGGCGACCCGCACCCAATTGAGTGCCTGGGTATCCGGCGTGATACCTGCCGCCGCAAACCAGGCCAGCCAATCCTGTCCCGGCTTGTCGTCGGCATCAATAAGCCAGCATTGGCTCAGTTGCGAGGCTTGGGTGAGTGCTTGCTCCTGTGCAAGTTGGCTGGAACACAGGGGCACAGTGTCATCGTCGAACAGGTGACGACAGTAAAGCTCACCCGCGTCAATGTCACCAAAACGTATCCCGATATCCATCTCTGTGTGTTGGAGATCTTCCAGCTGACTCGAGGCCCAGACCCTGACCTTGATTTCCGGATGCAGCCGATTGAACTGCCCAAGATTCGGCAGCAGGATCAAGGAGGCAAAGGACTGAGTTGTCGTGATGTTGAGCTCTCCTGGAACCCCCTGACATTGTATCTCTTGCCAGCAGGAGCCGATGGAGCCGAATGCCGCCGTCAGGGTATCGGCCAGCTGCTGAGCACGGCTGGTGGGCTGCATGCTGCGACCGCGGCGAATAAAGAGTTTGATCCCCAGGTGAGCCTCCAGCAAGCGTAGCTGTTGGCTGACCGCCGCTTGGGTGATATGCAACTCTTCTGCAGCTTGGGTGTAGCTCTTGTGCCGCGCCGCCGCTTCCAGGCAGCGCAGTCCCTTGAAGTGATCTAAGTGTTCCATAAGCTGTACTTATTTTAATGGTAAGAAATCATCGTTGGTTTTACGGTGGGCGCCGCGGCAGAATGCATTTGGTCACCACAGGAGCTCGCCATGAATTCAGCCACTCAAAAACCTTTTTTAAACCCAGATAGTAGAGATTCTACTGCCAATAGCAAGCCGCTTGAAAAGGGGCGGTTTCAGCGCTGGCTTGCAGCTATTGGCCGTTCTCTTTCCCTGCAACACAAGAGTTTATTTAAATAATTCCAGCTTATCTTTTTCTGTGTGTTTTATGTCAGTTGGCTGCAGCTGACTTTTTTGTGAAATTTGCTCCGCTTCACTTGTTTAACCGCATGGCTAATGCTTAAATAACAAGGTTAATTTTTGACCTTTAATCAGTTAGTTGACTTCAGTCGCCTGATGTACTTCGGCATTGATTGCCCAAGAGAGTGTGTCTGACAATAGGACTTTGCAGTTGCAGAGTCGCAAGGAAATCGTCAGAGAGGCAGAGCTATGCCGGATACCGCGACACTCAGAACTTTTCGCAGCCGTATTCTGTTGCAGATAGCCATTCCCTTAATCAGCATCATGACTGTGATTTCGGGGATTACCGGCTGGTATAACTATCAGGAAGAAGAGAAAGCCTTCTTTGCCGACTTGGCTGAAAAGGCAGACTTCGCTGCTAAAAGGCTCGAGTTTGAGCTGTCTTTGGCACAAAGGGATAGCCAGACACTGGCTTACAGCCTGGGGAATCTGGAGTCTTTCGAACGTCTGCAACAAGCGGACAATCTCTATCAGTTGCTCAGGGACAGGTTGCAGCGCAACCCCAACTTTTACGGCAGCGCCATCGCCTTTCAGCCCGGGTTTCTGCCCGGGCAAAAACGCTTTGCTCCCTATGCCTTTCGTCAGGACCTGTCGATTGTCACCATGGACATAGGCCAGGAAGCCTATGACTACACCAGTGGCGAGTGGGACTGGTGGACCGAAGCACTCAAACATGCCGAAGGCTACTGGACGGCCCCCTATTTTGATGAAGGTGCCGGCAATGCACTGATGATCACCTTCTCGCAACCCTTTGGCAGCGAAGGGGCGCCGCTGGGCGTGGTTACCACAGATCTGGCACTTTCCAGCCTGCCGATACGTTTGGGGATAGATCCCAAAAAGCTGTTGGTATTGGACAACCAGGGCAGGCTCATCTATCACCCGGACAATAATCTTACCCGCAACGCCAAATTGGAAGACTGGCTGGCTAATACCGCCGCCGGCAAGGAAGCAGCGCAGCATATCTATGCCGCCGACACCCCCGAGGTGGCCCTGAGCGATCTCAACGGCGTGCAGTACCTTGCCAGTGTCGCCAGGGTTGCACCACTGGAGTGGCGGGTGTTGGTGATCACGCCGCAAAAGCAGTTGCTGCGTTCTTTCCTGCAGGATTTCAGCTCCTTGACGCTCAACCTGTTGTTGCTGGCTATGATACTGCTGGTCACCAGTTACTGGAGCGCCAAGCGTCTCACTCAGCCTCTGGAGCAGTTGGAAGCCGGGATAGTGGACTTCAGCAAGGGGTTGATCAAACGCTTGCAAAAACCCGAAGGCGTGGTGCGGGAGATTGCGACTCTCAGCAATAAATTCAATGAGATGGCTGAAATTCTCGAAGAGAGGGAACAGGCGCTGCTCGACTCCCGCGGCAACAGGTTTGCCAAGCTTATCGACGGCATGAGTGACAAGTCCTTCTACTGCTCCATGGATCCCAACGGCGCCATAGTACAGGCCAGCGACGGGGTGAAGAAGGTCTTGGGTATCACTCCTGAAGTGCTCAGGCGTAAGTATCAGCGGCTGTTTTCCAGCAACAGTATCAACGAAGCCAACTGGCAGTATATGGAACAGGCGCTGGCCGGCGAGTCGGTGCCGCCGCATCAGGTGGAGTTGGCCGATGCCGAAGGTGGCTTGAGGCGTTTGGATCTGTTTATGCAGCCTCTGCTCGATGATGAAGGCAAGCTGATTTCGGTGGAGATGCTGTTTAATGATGTCACCGAGCAGTTTTCCGCCGCGGCCTGGTCCAACGCCGTGCTGGAGGCGGCGCCGGAGGCGATGCTTATCGTCGATGAAGGCGGCATGCTGGTGTTCTCCAACAGCCGCTGTCAGGAGCTGTTCGGTTATGCTGCCGAGGAGATGCTCAAACTCAATATCGACCAACTGCTGCCGGAAGTGGACCGGCTGGAACTCGCAGCCAAGCGCCATGCCTTCGTGACCGACGGCAAGGATCGCATGATGGCCAAGGGCAAGGCGCTGCAGGCACTCAAGTGCGATGGTTCCCAGTTCCCGGTGCAGATAGGTTTGAGCCTGTTGCCGGCCGATCACAAGGGCAAACGTCAGGTGGCGGCATCGATTCGGGATCTGACCGAGCAACTGGCGGTAGAGCGTAAAATTCGCGAGAGCGAGAGCCGTTTTCGTGGGCTGGTATCCAACATCCCCGGCGCCGTTTATCGTACCCGGGTCGATGAACAGTGGACCATGGAATATGTCAGCGACAATATCACTGAGATAAGCGGCTATCCGGCCTGGCACTTCATCGACAGCAAGAAGCGCAGTTATGGTTCCCTGGTCATAGATGAAGACAAACAGTTGTGTATCGACACCATCAACTCGGCCCTGGCCGAGCAGCAAGCCTTCGATGTCGAGTACCGTATTCGCCACCGGGATGGCAGTGTGCGTTGGATCCATGAAAAGGGTAAGGCCAGCTATGATGAAGACGGTAACCCGCTGTGGTTCGATGGCAGCCTCAATGACATCACCGACAGCAAGCTGGCTCAAGAGAAGATGGAGCAGTCACGGGAGCAACTGGAAACCATCACAGAGTCTGTGCCCAGCACTGTGTATCAACTGTTTTGGCAAAGCCCGCAGCAACGCAGATTCACCTTTCTTTCCAGTGCAGCCATCGCCACTCTTGGCCACCACAAGAATGAGGTGATGGCCGATTTTGATCTGGTGGCCGAGCGGATTGTTGCCGAAGACAGGGGCAGCATTATTCGCCTGCTTTCCGGCGAAAGTGGACTGCAATGGATCAAAGAGTTCCGCTACCGGCATCCTTCCGGTGAGGTGCGTTGGCTAGAGGCTGGTGCCAAGGGCAGTAAACAGCAGGATGGCATGCTCTGGAACGGTTATCTTACCGACATCAGCGGCCGTAAGGAGATGGAAACCGAGCTGGCCCAGAGCGAGGCCCACTTCCGGGCCCTGTTTGATAACGCAGGTATAGGCATAGTCAACCTGGACGATCGCGGCACCATAATGGATTGCAATGGCCAGTTCTGCAGTGACATGGGCATGAGTGCCGAGCAGCTCAAACGTCGCTCGTTTGCCGACTTGATGGCGCCGGAAGACAGAAGCAATGCCAGCGAGCTGTACGAGCGCCTGAAGCTAAGTGACGATCACAGTGTCAGCGGCGAGTGGCGCCTGCTCAGTGCCTCCGGCGAGCCCATGTGGATGGCAATCAACGCCTCCGAGCTTGAAGAGGAAGAGGGCCGTGAACGTTCTGTGGTCATGAGTATCGCCAACATTACCCGCCTCAAGCTATTGTCCAACGAACTGATGGCTGCCAAGGAAGATGCCGATGCCGCCAACAAGGCCAAGAGTGACTTCCTTGCCAATATGTCCCATGAGATCCGCACCCCGATGAACGCCATTATCGGCATGTCTCAGCTGTGCCTGCAGACACAGTTGGATCGCAAACAGCGTAACTATGTGGAAAAAATTGAACGGGCTTCGCAATCCCTTCTGGGGATCATCAATGACATTCTCGACTTCTCCAAGATTGAGGCCGGCAAACTGGATATCGAAGTGGTGCCGTTCCAGCTCGACAGTATTTTGGAAGATCTCGGGGATATGTTCTCTGAGCGCGCCGCCGACAAACAATTGGAGCTGCTGTTTGCCGTGGCCCCCAGCGTACCCAGCCACCTGGAAGGGGATCCGCTGCGTCTCGGTCAGGTGCTTATTAACCTGATGAACAACGCCATCAAATTCACCGAACGGGGTGAAGTGATGCTGTCGATAAGTGAGCTCAGCCGCGAGCAGGATGAAGTGATCCTAAGATTCGCTGTGCGCGACAGTGGCATAGGTCTGACGGCCGAGCAGCAAGCCAGATTATTCAAGTCTTTCAGCCAGGCAGATACCTCGACCACACGTAAATACGGCGGTACCGGGCTTGGGCTGGCGATTTCCAAACAACTGGTAGAACTGATGGGCGGTGAAATCGGCGTCGAGAGCCAGTTTGGCAACGGCAGTTGTTTCTTCTTCACTGTGCGGCTCAAGGTTGCGGAAAACGACAAGCTGAATGTAGAGCAGGAACTGGAGGGCATGCCCATTCTGGTGGTCGATGACAACGGTACCGCCAGAGATATATTGCGCACCACGCTGGAGAGCATGGGCTTTACCGTTGACTGTGCCCGCAGCGGCATGGAGGCGCTGGATAAGGTGAAGCGCAAGTCCTACAAGATGGCCTTGATCGATTGGAAGATGCCTGAGATGGACGGCATGGAAACCGCGCGGCAGATACTGCAGGTAAAAGAGCCGCCGCTGATCCTCATGGTGTCGGCCCACGCCAACAGTGACTTTATCGAACAGTTGGAGCAACTCGGGATCAACGGCTATATCACCAAGCCGGTCAGTGCCTCCAGGCTGCTCGATGGCATTATGCTGGCTCTTGGGCGTCAGGGCCATATTCCTGTCAGGCGCAAGGCGTTGGATCTCGAATCCCTGCAACTGGCAGCTCTTGCCGGCAAACGTGTGTTGCTGGTGGAAGACAACGAGATGAATCAGGAGGTGGCGACCGAGTTTCTCGAGCAGGTGGGCATAGACTTGTCCATTGCCGAGAATGGCCAGATAGCACTGGAGAAGTTGGCGCAGCAGCAGTTTGATCTTGTGCTGATGGACTGCCAGATGCCTGTGATGGATGGATATCAGGCCACAGAGGCACTGCGCAAGATGCCTGGGCTTGAGCAGTTACCTGTGGTTGCCATGACGGCCAACGCCATGGCCGGTGACAAGGAGATGTGTCTGCGAGCAGGCATGAATGATCACATCGCCAAGCCGATAGAAGTCAGCCTCTTGTATCAGGTGTTGTTGCAGTATCTGGGAGGTGGGCAAGTCCCGGCCGCTGCAGGGAATAATGATGCTGGTATGGCCGATGGCGATGCTCCTGAGAATCTGGTGAGCTGGCCGGAACACGAGAGCCTGGATATCGATCGGGGACTGCAGCTGGTACAGCATTCAGAGCGCCTCTATCGGCGCATCTTCGAGCGTTTCCTCGGTAGCCAGGGCAATGTCGGCAAACGGATTCGCAAGGCGCTCAAGGAACAACAGCAGGAAGAAGCGGTCAGGGCGGCGCATACCCTTAAGGGGCTGGCAGGTAACCTCTGCTCCGAGCCGTTGGTGGAAGAGGCCAGGCAATTGGAAGCCAAGTTGGCGGCCGGTGAAGAATGTGAGCAAGAGTTGCTGGCGGTGGAAACCCGGGTTGCAGCCATTGTCGAAGCCATTGCGGACTGGATGGGTGATAAGCCACAAAGCGATCCACTGGCGGAAGGTGATGCCGTCGAGGAGATGGACCCCGAGGCGCTTAAAACCGCCCTGGAGCAACTGCTGCAGAGTCTGGAAGACGCCGATGCCGAAGCCGTTGTTCAACTGGAAGCATTGAGCCGCAGGGTGAGCAAGCCTCTGTGGCAGCGCCTGAAACCTGTCAGCAGCATGGTCGGCAGCTATCAGTTTGATGATGCCGCCGATCTTATCCGCGAGCTGCAGCAGGAGCTGAACGAGACCGAGCAGGCCTGACTATACTCATTAGGGGATATTCGCGCCGCCGGTAAAGCACTGTGGCGCTGAAATAGGATGTGGAGCCCGTAACAAGAGGGAGATTGAGATGGAAAAAGCCACTGTACTGGTGGTGGACGATACACCGGAGAACATAGATATTCTGGTGGGGATCCTCGGCGACGATTATAAGCTCAAGGTGGCGATAGATGGCCCAAGAGCGCTGGCGTTGGCGCAGAAGAGCCCTCCGGATCTGATCCTCCTGGATGTGATGATGCCGGGCATGAATGGCTATGAAGTTTGTAAGCGTCTCAAGCAGGAACCCATGACCAGCCATATCCCGGTGATCTTTGTCACCGCTCTCTCTGAGGTGGCCGATGAGACCCAGGGCTTTGATTTGGGGGCTGTCGACTACATCACCAAGCCTGTCAGTGCCCCGATAGTCAGAGCCAGGGTACGTAACCACTTGGCCCTCTACGATCAGAAGCGTTTGCTGGAACAACAGGTGCGCGAACGTACCCGCGAGCTGGAACAGACCCGCTTCGAGATCATCCGTCGCCTGGGCCGTGCCGCTGAATACAAGGATAACGAGACCGGCTTACACGTTATTCGCATGAGCCACTATGCCAGGCTCCTGGCACAACAGGCCAAGCTGCCGGACAACTTCTGTGAGCTGCTTTACAATGCGGCGCCCATGCATGATATCGGCAAGATAGGTACTCCGGACGCTGTGCTGAAAAAACCGGGGAAACTGGACGCCGAAGAGTGGCGAATCATGCAGCAACACGCCGAAATCGGTGCCGAGATTATCGGTGAGCACCCGGATCCTCTGTTGCAGATGTCCCGGCGCATTGCGCTGACTCACCACGAGAAGTGGGATGGCTCAGGTTATCCCAATGGCTTGAAAGGCAATGATATTCCCATTGAGGGGCGAATCGTCGCCATTGCCGATGTCTTCGATGCCCTGACCTCGATTCGACCTTACAAGAAGGCCTGGAGCATAGAAGATACCATGGCGTTACTGGAGTCTGAGGCGGGGAAACACTTCGACCCTGAACTGGTGGAACTGTTCAAACAGATACTGCCCCAGGTGATAGAGGTGCGTGATACTCATATGGAAACTGAGTCCGGCACTGAATAGCGACAAACTGCGGATAAAAATAAAGGCGCCGACGGCGCCTTTATTGGGTCATTCATTGTTACTCCTGCTCTTCCAGAGAGTAGGGCAGAGGCAGTACCGTCAGTTCGCTGTTTTCATCATCAGCGATGCGGAATTTGGCGCCGACTTCTGTGTCATTGGCCAGCACTGCGGTCAGCAGCAACTCGCCATTTCGTTGTACGGCTTCAATAATGCTGCCGCCCTTACGAAAACCTTCATCCAGCGCCATCTCCAGTGTGGTTTCCGGGGTGACATCGACAGTGGCTTTACCCTTGAGAATATAGAGGGCTCGCTTGTTGCCGCCACGATATTTCATTCTGGCCACGGTTTCCTGGCCCATGTAGCAACCTTTGGTGAAGCTGATGCCGTTGATGGCCTGCAGGTTGCACATCTGCGGTACAAATTGGCCCATGTGTGATGCCGGCAGGTTAGGGTAGGCGGCAAGGATTTCCAGCTCTTGCCAGGCACTGGCATCGACAGGAGGCTGCTGGCACAAGGCATCGGCCCGGGCCTTGGGCAGAACCAGAATAAAGCGCTCGCCGTCCTGCAGTACCACGCCGTCATCGACAGCACTTACTTGCTGCTCTGGACTGAAGCCCGGGAACTGCTCTGCCAGCCAAGTGGCAGCCTTGGCGCCGGCTATACCCAAGAGACTGTAATCGTCGCTGACATCGACCAGTTCGGCCTTACTGAACACAGCGTACTTCTTCAGTTGCGGCAAGTCGGCAGCCAGGGTATCCCTTGGCATCATCAATATCAGGGCATCACCCAGGGCAAAGGTTCTGAAGCTTGAAAGCATTTTGCCTTTGGGATCGCAGTGAGCGCCCCAACGCCACTGCTCGGCCGTGAGAGAGCTGATATCCGTGGTGACCTGACCATGGATAAAGCTGCGGCCCTGTTCGCCGGTAACGGCAAGCAGACCCAAGTGAGAGAGGCGGGAAATAAGCAGATCCGGAATGCCGGCATCCAGTGGCCAATCGGGCTGAGAAACGCAAATGCTCATAACAAGATCCTGAGATTGAAGGCATTAAGAGATCTGCGATTGTAGCGGATTTGACAGAAATAAACAGGGCGCCGATAGCAATATGGCGCCCTGTGAAAGCCTCAAAAATCAGAACAGCAGTCTGGTACGGATAGTACCTTCGATAGACTTGAGTTCTGTCAGTGCTTCTTCAGCCTGGGTGGTATCTACCTCCATCACCACATAACCTATGGTGGCCGTGGTTTGCAGATACTGGGCTGAAATGTTGATGCCTTTCTCCGAGAACGCCTGGTTAATCTTGATCAGAATACCGGGGCGGTTATGGTGAATATGCAGCAGGCGGGAGGCATCTTTATGCTGCGGCAGCGATACTTCCGGGAAGTTGACTGCCGACAGGGTAGAGCCGTTGTCTGAGTATTTGGCCAGCTTGCCGGCAACCTCAATACCTATGTTTTCCTGGGCTTCTTCTGTGCTGCCGCCTATGTGGGGGGTCAGTAACACATTATCCAGACCGCGCAGCGGGCTTTGGAATTCGTCAGTATTGGACTTGGGCTCAACCGGGAACACGTCGATGGCGGCACCAGCCAACTGTTGCTCCTTGAGGGCTACCGCCAGGGCGTCGATATCCACCACAGTGCCGCGGGAAGCATTGATCAGTATGCTGCCTTTGCGCATCATCGCTAGTTCGGCCTGGGCAATCATTTCTTTGGTTTGTGGTGTTTCAGGCACATGCAGGCTGACCACATCGGCTTGAGACAGTAACTGCTCCATGGAATGTACCTGCTGGGCGTTACCCAGCGGCAGCTTATCTTCGATATCGAAGAAGATCACTTTCATCCCCAAGGTTTCGGCGAGGATCCCCAACTGGGTACCGATATGGCCATAACCTATGACCCCCAGGGTCTTGCCACGGGCTTCGAAGCTGCCATTGGCGCTCTTGAGCCAGCCACCACGATGGGCCAGGGCGTTGCGCTGCGGAATACCGCGCAGCAGCATGATGATTTCACCGAGTACCAGTTCGGCCACGCTGCGGGTATTGGAGAAGGGCGCATTGAACACAGGAATACCCAGTTGCTCGGCAGCCTTGAGGTCGACCTGGTTGGTGCCGATACAGAAACATCCTATGGCAACCAGCTTTTCCGCCTGTTGTAATACTTCTTGGGTCAGTTGGGTACGGGAGCGGATTCCGACGAAATGGGCATCTTTGATCGACTGCTGAAGCTCTGAGCCGGAGAGTGATGCCTTGTGATACTCGATATTGGTATAGCCAGCCCTTTCCAGCACATCGACGGCTGATTGGTGGACGCCTTCCAACAACAGGATTTTAATTTTATCCTTGTCCAGCGAGTGTTTCGCCATGATATAGGTACCCTCTTGATTATTAACTAATGTACGTATGCTATGATGCTTTCGCCCATGCCCAATCAAAGTAGCACTTTTTTCAGGTGAAGTGGAGGGCTAGATGGCTAAAGTATTTTTTCCTAATTGAGAACAATCACTGGCATAAGGAAAGTGGCTTGAAAAACACAATTATCTGGCTGGTCATTTATTTTGTGGTACTTATCTGGTCGGCGATAGCGCCTAAAGATGATTTCACTTGGTGGCTGGAAGCGCTGCCTGGGATGCTGGCGCTGCCGATACTGTTTTTTACCCGCAAACGTTTTCCGCTGACTCCGCTGCTTTATGGCCTGATCTTGGTGCATTGCCTGATACTGTTTGTCGGCGCCCACTACACCTATGCCGAGGTGCCGCTGTTCGATACTTTAGCGCAGTGGATGGGCTCTGAGCGTAACAACTACGATAAGCTGGGCCATTTGGCCCAAGGATTTATCCCGGCAATGATTGCCAGGGAGATACTGCTGCGTAATCAAGCAGTGAAACCTGGTGCCTGGTGTGCTTTTCTGGTCAGTTGTTTTGCCTTGGCCTTGTCGGCTTTCTATGAACTGATTGAATGGTGGGTTGCCGCGGCTACAGGCACAGGTGCCGAGGCCTTTCTCGGCACCCAGGGCTATGTCTGGGATACCCAGTCGGATATGCTGATGGCTCTTATCGGTGCCATCGCCGCCTTGCTGTTTTTATCCTCATTTCATGACCGCCAGTTGCAGCGTCTTGGCGCCGATTGACAGGTCGGGACAGAGAGAGCCATATACAGTCTTTACAATATTTCATCTGGCAATGCGACTAAAGATTGTTAGAATCATACTTTATGGTGATGAAAACCGGACACTATCTGGTCAGAATCATCTGATACTTTTTGTGTAAGCTCACGGAAAGTGATTAAGGAAGCTATCCCTTTAGGGATATGAGCGAAACTTTTCAGGGAGAAGAGTAAATATGAGTAGTATCAATGAGTTGGTTTTTATAAACCAGATAGCCGCCCCTTGTCATTTGGCCATACTGGCCGAGTCCATTGGTCTTAAGACCCGTATAGTACGCCACCCGGAACAGTTGGATCCGCAGAAGAGCGATAGTACTTTCTATCTAATTTCTCAGAAGGGGTCGGCGCTGGACAATAAGGGCATTCCTCTGCTGGCCAGCCGTCTGGTCTCTCATGTTCCTGTCGCCCTCTACCAAGTTGCCAGAGGTTCACTGGATCAGGAATCGGCTATGTTGCTGGGGATCCGCGGGGTACTTTATTCAGATCAGCGCATCGATCTTATGCTTACTGGCCTGCGCAAGATGGTGGCCGATGAGCTCTGGTACGACAGAACCCTTATCAGCAAGATGTTCCGTAAGCTGGTCAAGACCTTGGACACTGGCAATGAGATGTCGGCCGATACGGTTTCCATGCTGCAGATGTTGACCCGGCGTGAACGTACCATTATTCAGCTGGTTTCCAGTGGTGCCAGGAATAAAGAGATAGCCCAACGTCTGTGTATCAGTGAGCATACGGTCAAGGCGCATATTTCATCGATTTTCCGCAAGACTCAATCTCGTAATCGAGTCGAATTGTTGCGTTGGGCCCAGACCTATCAGAGTCACTTCGATCTCATCAGTTGATTTGTCGCTAGATCCAGCCTGAACTTGGCCCCGAATGGGGCTTGTTTATGCTCTGATGGCTTTTATGTAAGCCAAGTCAGTGGAAAATTCCTGTCAGAGTGCGGCAATCGCCGCTGCTTTGCGCCTTTTTGCGCGTCGGGAATGGCTTTCTGCCAAAGCCATGATAGCCGTTGTGCCTGCGGCGAAAGTCGTGGTGTAAATGCATCCATGCATAAGGGTCAGCTCGCCTTCCTTGGCTCGCGTTCATAAGCCACTCGCCACCGGCGAGCATTCGCCTTCAGCTATGTTATTTGCGCCAAAGGCTCTCGGCGACACCGAGGAGGGATTGGAGCAATTTTGTGAGAGCTAACTTGTTTGAAGCTACCTATATGCCTGCAGACATACACCTCATTTTCAGGCACAGGCGGAACTGTGACCGTCGAAAACAGGGCCGAATTTTGTTCCTGACAAATTCGGCATTTCCTACGTCCATGTAGGTCAGATGTTTTCGTCGAGGCTACAGGGACGTATTAACGCCGTGTCACAGGATCGCCTGTGCAAGAGCCCACCGCAGGTGATGGGTTACGTCTGTGGTCAAAAGCCCGGCAAGTATTGGTGAGGGATTTAAGGCTTAAAGCAATGCTAGCCGCCGTGCCAGCGGCGTAAAGTCGTGGTGTAAATGCCTCCATGCACAACGGCCAGTTCGCCATCCCTGGCTCGCGCTCATAAGCTTGTTGCTTCGCAACTCTCGCCGAGTCACAGGATCGCCTGTGCAAGAGCCGGGCTGCAACTTAGCTGGCAGCTAAAACCAGGTTTATTAGTGATATTTGGTTCAAAGCCATGTTAGCCGTTGTGCCAGCGGCGAATACTCGCCTTGTTATTCGATGCTTATGGTATGGGGTTCCCAAGAAACCGCTGGAACCATGAGTTTTCAAGCCATGATGACTCACGCTCAGTTGGCAATTGGGCAAACAAAAAGGGAGCCAAGAGGCTCCCTTCGCATAAAGCACCAGAGTGATTAGTTCTGGATAACAGTGGCAACGTTGTAGTCGCCGCTTTGGGTTACGCTGATAGCGTTGCTGGTACCGGCCTGAGAACCGACAACCAGGTTTTCGTTACCGCTTTGGGTGATCATCAGGCTGTTACCTGTACCAACCACGGCGAAGGCGCCGCCGTCAACACCGCTCACCCAGTTGTTGTCGCCGCTTTGAACGATTTGAGCCAGGTTGTCATCACCGAGGATCAGCAGGTCTACCAGGTTGAGGTCACCGCTTTGAGTGGTTTCGATATCGGTATTGTCATAGCCAACAACAGTGACCAGAGCTTCGTTGGCGCTGCCATCTTGCTCCATATCAACTTCATTGTTCTCACCTTCCAGCTCGGCATAGGCAAAGTTTTCAGTGCCTTCCTGATGGATTTCGATCTGGTTGTCTTCACCTGTGGCGAATGCAACCAGCTCGTTGTAATCGCCCTGTGAAGTCAGGTCCATGCTGTTGTCAGTGCCATAGGCGGCGGCAGTAGCGAAGTTGGTGCTGCCATCCTGCTCCAGGTCGATGTTGTTGTCGTCACCCCAGATTTGGAATTCAACGCCGTTGGTGTCGCCTTCCTGCTGGATATCGACTACGTTGTCGCTACCCTGAATATCGGCAACCAGCAGATCGCCTACCGCGTTGCCATCACCTTTCTGGTAGATTTCAACATCGTTGTCATCACCTGTGGTGAATTCGAGTACTGCGGTGTTGGCAGTGCCGGTTTGCATCATTTCGATGTTGTTTTCAGAGCCGGACAGGGCGTAAACAAAACCAGTGTTCAGATCACCTGCCTGATCGATTTCGATGTTGTTGTTATCACCGGCAACGCCACGCACGCCACCTATGTTGCTGTTGCCTTCCTGCAGCACGGTCACAGAGTTACCGTTACCTACGTTGGGGCTGAAATCAACGGCTATCATGCCGGCTTCGTTGTTGTTACCGTTTTGGCTGATATAGCCAGAGTTGTCGTTGCCGTTGACACGGAATACTGCGAAGTTGGTGTCACCGTTTTGGTTTACTTCGGCGCTGTTGTTGTCACCGATCAGCTCAACATTGGCTTCGTTGAAGAAACCGGATTGAGCGACAGTTGCAGTGTTGACGTTACCGTCTACATCGACGCTGGCCACGTGCCAGTCTTCATTCTGAGTCACTATAACTTTGTTTTCGTCGCCCTTGGAATCAACATAGGCTTCGTGCCAAACGCCGTCTTGAACCACGGTGGCTTCCTGGGCAGAACCTTCCTGATTGATGACTGCCAGGTTCAGTATGCCGGTTTGCTCGGCATAGACTTCCTGACCTACAGTGCTGCGGCTCTGCTGGTTAACTGAGATTTCGTTGACACTGCCGGCGAAGGCTTGGGCACTCATACCCAGACCTGTTGTGATAGCCAGTGCAATCAGTGACTTTTTAGCTTGAGATTTCATTAAACGCTCCCTGTGTTTTTAATACTGCGTGATGCTGATAGTGGCAGCATCGGCAATTTGTTGTATCGAAAAATTGGCGCTGCCAAGCTGGTTGAGTTGCACCAGATTGTCATTGCCTATTTGAGTGATGTTTGCCTTATTGGCGTCACCCACCTGCATCATTTCAACCTGGTTATTGACCCCGAGTTGTACTACTTGTGCCTGATTTCCAAACCCGGCCTGGGTGAGGATGGCGCTGTTGTCAATTCCGGCTTGAACTATGATGGCTTGGTTGAAACTGCCTTGTTGCATCAGGTCGACCAAGTTGTCGCGTCCCTGAGTTTCCAGCAGTGTCTGGAGGGTGACTGGCAACTCCTGTAGTGCATTTACCTGGCGCTCTGTCGCTGCTGTACCAAGACTGGTCAACAAAACGGCTGAACCAAACAGGATTTTTGCGAGTACCGACACCTAAGACTCCTTTTCGTACATATCCTTGATTGAACCAGAGTGGAACAAATCAGCAACAAAAGTTACGCGTATGGGACGGGTGCCGCAATCGGAGTTAAAGGCTATTTAGGCTTTAGTCGATATTGTCTTGGTTTGAAGGTCTGATTTTATTTAGTGTATTGAAAAATAAGTCTTTATTTTTATTTTTCAGATGTTTTCAAGATTCAAAATACCTAACCCGTCTAGTAGCAAAGTCGTATTTTTCAGTTTACTACTTTCTCTCTTGTTTTCATTGCGGTAACAATCTATTTGCAATAAATAAACGCCGGATTTCACTCGCTGGCCATTGTTTGCCTGTCGTTTCAAGGAAGTGCCGCAGATGCAAGCCGTTCCGGATACCAAGGGATTATAAGGACTATAGGAAGCCCGAATATGTTGAAAAAATTCTCGCCATTGGCGGTGGCTGTCGCTGGTGTTATGGCGCTTGGCGCCGCTCCAGCAATGGCTAAAAACGAGATCCGTTACGCCAAGGACTCTATCCTGGTGGTTTACAAGGATAATGCCACCAAAGAGGAGCGCATCGCGGCTCAGCGCCTGGTACGTGGCACTCTGCGTGATGCTAATGCCGATGGTATAGATGACAAATTTGCCCGCTTGCTCGATGGCCGTCTGGCCAAGCTGAATCTGCGTCAAGGCGCTGATATTGAGCAGGCGATCAAGATGATCTCCAGCCACCCTGCGGTTAAATATGCTGAACCCAACTACATTCTGCGGGCCATAGGCATGCCGGATGATCCCCGTTTCCCTGAGCTCTGGGGCATGCACAACACTGGGCAAACCGGTGGTGTGGCTGACGCCGATATTGATGCTCCCGAAGCCTGGGATGTCACCACAGGCAGCTCGGATGTGATCATTGGGGTTATCGACACCGGGGTTGACTATAACCATCCGGACTTGCAGGCCAATATGTGGGTTAACCCGGGTGAAATTCCCGGTAACGGCATAGATGATGACGGCAACGGCGTGATTGATGATGTTCACGGTTTCAGCTCGGCCAACAATAATGGCGATCCCATGGACGGCAACGGCCATGGTACCCATGTATCCGGCACCATTGGTGCCAAGGGCAACAATGGTCTGGGTGTGGTCGGGGTTAACTGGGATGTGAAGATCATTGGTTGTCAGTTCCTGACCCCTGCCGGTACAGGTTCTACCGCAGATGCCATCGCCTGTATCGACTATATGACTGATCTCAAGGTGAATCACGGCGTTGATATCAAAGCAACGAACAACTCCTGGGGCGGCGGTGGTTTCAGCCAGGCGCTGAAGGACTCCATCGAAGCCGCCGGTGAAGCCGGTATTCTGTTCCTGGCTGCGGCCGGTAATGACACCAGTGACAATGATGTCAGCCCTCATTATCCGTCCAACTATGAATCGGACATAGTGATGTCTATCGCCAGTACCGATAGCTCGGATGGTATCTCCTGGTTCTCCAACTGGGGTGCTACCAGCGTAGACATGGCGGCGCCTGGCAGTGCCATTCTGTCAACGGTTCCAGGTGGTGGTTACGAGAGTTATTCGGGTACTTCCATGGCTACGCCTATGGTGACCGGGGTGGCGGCTCTGGTGTGGTCCATCAACCCGGATCTGACACCGCTTGAGATGAAAGAACTGTTGATGAATTCGGGTGATGCCAATGCGGCCATGACTGGCAAGAGTGTTGCCGGTACCCGTCTGAACGCGGCCAACGCGCTCGATCAAGCCAACCCAAGCCCCAGTTATCGCTTCAGCGTGACTCCGGCTGCCCGCACTATCGAAGCCGGTGAAAGCACCAGCTATGACTTCAGTGTCGGTAGTGTGGCCGGTTGGGATGGTAGTGTTGAGCTGAGTGTCAGTGTGGAGCCTGCTCTGGAAGGGGTATCTTTGTCTGCCACCAGCGTTGGTGCCGGTGACAGCTTTACCCTGAACGTAGCCAGTACCGCCGAGACTCAGTGGGGCGATTACGCCATCACGGTATCGGGTAATGACGGCAGTATTGAAAAGAGCAGTGTGGTGAGCCTGGAAATCATCCCTCAAGGGCTGAATGACTTCCCATACAGCAATGATACCCCAGTGGCTATTGCCGATAACACCACAGTGACCAGCACCATTGAGATCGCCGATCCGCTGCAGATCTTTGGTGTCAATACCAACGTCAACATCAGCCACACCTGGATTGGTGATTTGACAGTGACCCTGACTTCGCCATCCGGCACCGAAGTGGTGCTGCATAATCGCGAAGGCAGCAGCAATGACGATATCGTCAAGAGCTGGGGTCTGGGCGACTTCAACGGTGAAATTGCCCAAGGTACCTGGACTCTCAGCGTGACTGACCATGCCGGTGGTGATACAGGCACCCTGAACAACTGGGGTATGGTGATCACGGCGCTGGGTGAAGCCGGTCCTTCAGCACCTAATGCCGGCTTTGACTATCAAGCCGAAGGTTTGAGCGTCAGTTTCAGCAATAGCAGCTCTGATATCAATGATGATATCGCCAGCTACCACTGGGATTTCGGTGACGGCTCTGTCTCCAGCGAGGCAAACCCTCAACATGTGTATGCTGAGGCCGGTACCTACACAGTGACCCTGACAGCGACCGATGCCACCGAGCTCAGCGACAGTGTCAGCATGGAAGTGCAGGTATTTGCCCACAGCATCTCTGCCGATATCAGCCGCGCCCTCAAGTCCCGTCGTGGCAGCGCCATGGTCGATGTTAACTGGAATGGTGCCCTGGGTGATGAAGTGGCGATTTTCCGCGACGGTGAGCAGGTTGCGACCACCGTCAACGATGGCCAGTTCCGTGACCGCTTCAATACCGAAGCCAATAGCGTGACTTATCAGGTTTGTGAACTGGAAGCCGAGCTTTGCTCTGATCCCGTTGTTGCTCAATTCTGATAACCCAAATAGATGAAAGCGGCCATCCGGCCGCTTTTTTTATGGTCATATCGCGCAAAAATTAATTTTTGATGACGGGGAGAGATAATTAGTTTCGAGGTTTACTGATTATTTGATGTAAAAATATTTGTCTATTTTATCGACCATATCATACGGCTTATTATATTTTATAGAAGACAGGCTTTATTTGCTGTCTAACTATTTATTTATTAAATAACAGCTTGGGTTGAAACAGGGTTTTCTGCTTTGTTCTCAGTTGAGAACATGGTGGTTAATTAATGATTTATATAGAATTTGCGTTCGGTATAACTGTTGCCTAAATGTGATTAAACCACTTCAATTGACCGTTCTTCTCTGGGACAATCCCGCGGCACGTTAATAGAAATTAACGGCATTATTACAATTAAAGGGGTTGATAATATGGATAATGTTAACAAGCTGACAGCCATTGCGATTGCCGTGGCTGCCACCATTCCAGTGATGGCCAATGCCGATGTTTTAATCAGCGAATACGTTGAGGGCAGCGCCAATAATAAAGCCATAGAGCTATATAACTCTGGTGATAGTCAAGTCGATTTAAACGGCTATAAATTGGTGCGGTATAAAGATGGCGCTACTGATGCCTCCGATATGCTGGTATTGGATGGCCAAAGCATGGCGGCCAAGGGGATTAAAGTGATTCTGCATCCCAATGCTGAAATAAGCTTGCCTGCTGGAGTCGACAGCCTCAAGGGCAATCTCTATTTCAATGGCGGTGATGCGGTAGCCCTGATGAAAGATGGCGTCGTCGTCGATATTGTCGGCGCCGTGCCTACCCCAACCGACTGGGGCCTGAATATCACTTTGGCCCGCAGCAAGTCGGCGCTCACTGCCTCGACGCAATTCAATGCCGCCGATTGGCAACCTATGGGCACTGATAACTTCAAAGGACTCGGCAGCCTGGATGAGGCTGCAGCCCCTGAAGTTACGGCATTCAGCTGTGATGGCGCCACGCTGACACCCATCTATGAAGTGCAGGGGAGCGGAGATCGCAGTCCGTTGGTCCCTGAGGGTAAGTTCGAATCCGACAGCGAATATACCCTCAAGGGTGTGGTCAGTGCCCGTGGCGACAGCCTGTTCAAAGGCTTTTATCTGCAAGATCCCAAGGGAGACAACTCGCCTTTCACCTCCGACGGCATCTTTGTATTCCTAGGTGAAGCAGCGCCGGAAACAGTGCAGCCCGGTGTCGAGGTTTGCGTACAGGGTAAGGTCGAGGAGTACTATGGCCTGACTCAGTTGGATATCAAGGCTGACAAAAAATTTGCCGTGGGTGAGTTTACCCAACTGCCGGTGGCTGCGCCTTTTTATGTGGCAGACGGTGAAACCCTGCAGCAAGCGCTGGAGCGCTTTGAAGGCATGAAGGTAGTACTGGATGCCGGCAGTGATCTCAAGGTCAGCCGTAACTTCAGCTTTGACTACGATGCCCGTCGCAACAACCTGATGTTGTCTCACAAGGCGCCGCTGCTGAAGCCGACCCAGGTACACCTGCCGCTGTCGCCAGAGGCGATGGCACTGGAGCAAGCCAACCGTGCTAACCAATTGTTTGTTGAGTCAGACTTCAAGGTCAAAGACGGCGAGCTGCCCTGGATGCCGGACTTCAACCCAGAGACAGGATATCTGCGGGTTGGCGACCAGTTAACCGGCCTTGAGGGGGTTATAGGATACAGCTATAACCAGTATCGTCTGGTGGCAACCAACAGTATTACTCCTGGGGATATATTACGCGGCGACGATCGCAGCCAAGCACCGGCTATTGCCGAGAAGGGGGATATCCGGGTCGCCAGCTTCAATGTGCTTAATTTCTTCAACGATGCCGTTGGTGGTGACGCCAATCCAACAGGTGATAACCGCGGCGCCCTCAGCGAAGAAGAGATGCTGTTGCAACGCACTAAAATAGTCAATGCCATTACCGCCATGAACGCCGACATAGTGGGTTTGATGGAGATTGCCAACAACGGCTTTGGCGAGAAAAGCGCCATCCGCAATCTGGTCGATGCGCTCAATGAGCAGCAAGCCGATGAGGATATCTATGCCTTTGTAGAGATAGCCGACGCCGACAAAAAAGATGGTAAGTATCTCGGCGGCGATGCCATTACCGTGGGCATGCTTTATCGCCCCGCCAGGGTGACTCCGGCAGCCGAGGCTTTTGTGATTGCGACTCCAGAGCAGCATGCCGCTGAAGCGGTTGCCAGCCGGGAAGTCGATGGCAAGCAGGAAGCCAGCCCTGCCTTTGATAAGTATCAGCGCTACAGTCTGGGACAGAAGTTCAACATAGCAGATCAGAGCCTGACTCTGGTGGTGAATCATCTCAAGTCCAAGGGCTCGGGTTGTCTTGAGGATTGGCTGAACTTTGATGAGAACCGGGATCCTCAGGATCTGCAGGGCAAATGCAACGCCTTCAGGGTGTCAGCTGCCAAAGTTTTGGGAGAAGCCTTGCAAAAGATCGACGGCGATCTCCTGGTGATCGGCGATCTCAATGCCTATGGTCTGGAAGATCCTGTGCGGGTGCTGACCGACTATGATGCCACCCAATCAGAACGGGTTCTGCGTACCGCCTCCTGGACCACTCTGAACGGTAAGGTCTACGAGCATCAGGGAACTGAAATCAGCAAGGGGTATGGACTTATCAACCTCAACACCTTGGCCCATGGTGTCGATACTTTCTCCTACAGCTATAACGGTGAGTTGGGAAATCTCGACCATGCACTGGCCAACGCCAGTCTGGCGGAGCGTTTGGTTGCCATTGAAGACTGGCATATCAACTCGGTCGAATCCAACATGTTCGAGTATGGCAAGAAGTACACAGGTGAATTGCCCAAGTCTGACAATGCCTTCTCGGCTTCGGATCATGACCCTGTGATAGTGGCACTCAGTTATCCTGCCAAGGTTGAGCCTTCCAAGCATGATGGTGGTGCCTTGGGGTATCTGTCACTGCTGTTTCTCGCAGCATTGGGGCTGCGCCGCCGCGGCTAAAGCTCTCAAGTCTTGATTGACACCCACCCGGTCAGAGGATTGCGCTGGCCGGGTTTACTTGGATACAGGCGGCCAAGTACACTGATTTTCCTATTGGAGTACTAAGGATAACAATAAGATGAGTATTTGGTTTCGACCCATCACCCTGGAAGATTGTGCCAAACTGGATGCCGGTATGGGGGGCAAAGGCACTTTGATGCAGACCCTGGGGATCCGCATCACTGAGATAGGTGATGACTATATGGTAGCCAGCATGCCGGCGTCTCCGGCTATCCACAACCCACTTGGGATAGTACATGGTGGTGCCAATGTGGCGCTGGCAGAGACGGTGGCCAGCTATGCCGCCAATTTTGCGGTGGACTTTGAAAACTACTATTGTGTAGGTCAGGAGATCAACGCCAATCACCTGCGGGCAGCCCGCAATGGTGAACTCAAGGCAACAGCCAGAGCCGTACATTTGGGCAAACGCAGCTCTGTCTGGGAAGTGCTTATTCATAACAGCGCCGGTGAGCTGACCTGTATTTCCCGTATGACCGCGGCCGTGGTCAAGCGCTGACAGCTTCACTCAAGGGCGCTCTGACTCAGGGGACAGAGATGAATGCCAGGGAGTTTCTGCTGAAAGCCAGTGAGATAGATGCCATGAAAGGGGAGGAGCGGACGCATTTCCTCAACCCCAATGCGGTGCGACTTAGAAAATCTCTCGGTGATGTCATCGGTCTTGGTCATCTTGGAGTGCATCTGATTGAGCTGGCGCCCGGGCGTGACAGCACCGAATACCACCTTCATTATTTTGAAGAAGAGTGTATTTATGTGCTCGAAGGTGAAGGCGAGGTGTGTATCGATCAACAAGTCTTCGCCATCGGGGTCGGGGACTTTATCGCTTTCCCGGCCGGCAGTGTGGCTCATGGCATGAACAACACTTCCGAGAGGCCGCTCAAATATTTAGTCATGGGACAACGCCTCAGCCATGATGTGGCCGACTATCCTTATAAGGGTAAACGCCTTTATCGTAATCAGGGGTGTTGGGATCTGGTGGATCTCGACACCATTAGCCATCCCAAATAGGGGAGCTTGAATGGATACAATCAATATATGGGAGTGGGTCGGTTATCTGGCATCGGTAGTGGTGGCCATCTCTCTGATGATGTCCAATATCAAACGACTGCGCTGGTGGAACCTGCTTGGAGCGGCGCTGTTTGTTGCCTATGGGATCGCCATTGCTGCATATCCTGTGGCTTTGGTGAACTTCTTCATAGTGCTTATCGATGCCTATTACCTGGTTAAACTCTATCGTAGCCCAGAGCCTGATTTACAGGCCGCCCCTCAGGCAAGCCCGGAAAAATCAGAGGATCAGCAAGGCTGACAACCCTGTGTCAGGGGGCCCCAGACGCCGGTTTCTAGAAGGTTTGTTGCTTTTGTGACAATGTACGTTTGCTCTGCTTCAGCCGTTTCTCATCTCGACTGGCAGTCACTGCTATCTCGGTCATGCATTTCTTTATCCCCATTTCTCAATCCCAAACCCCATTTAATCTATAAATAGAATTGTGACAATCAGTTTTAATCGTTTTTAAAAATATCTTCGCCTGACTAAGATGACCACATCGCCAATACGACTGCTCAAGGGAGCACTTATGGCTACCATATTCGATGTGATTGAAAACTGGTTAAACGAGACAAAGGATTAAGGAGCACGAGATGAGTCAGAAGCAATATATCACCAGCCAGAGCGGCGCCCCCATCGCAGACGATCAGAATTCCCTCTCCGCCGGAGAGCGTGGTCCCCTGTTGCTGCAGGACTGGCACCTGATTGAAAAGTTGGCCCACTTCAACCGCGAGCGGATCCCAGAGCGGGTAGTGCATGCCAAAGGCACGGGGGTTTACGGCACCTTCACAGTGACCAATGATATGAGCCAATACACCATAGCCGAACATTTCCAGGGGGTTGGCACCCAGACCGAGGCCTTTGTTCGCTTCTCGACCGTAGGCGGTGAGATGGGCAGTGCCGATGCCGAGCGCGATCCCCGTGGCTTTGGGGTACGTTTCTACACCAAGCGCGGTAATCACGACATTGTGGGCAACAACACCCCCACCTTCTTCCTGCGTGACGGCATCAAGTTTCCTGACTTTATCCACACCCAGAAGCGGAATCCGCACACCAATTTGAAAGATCCTCAGGCGATGTGGGACTTCTGGTCGCTCAACCCAGAGTCCTTGCATCAAGTGACTGTATTGATGTCTGACCGGGGTATTCCGGCCAACTATCGGCAGATGCATGGCTTTGGCTCGCACACCTTCTCATTTTGGAATGCCAAGGGTGAGCGCTTCTGGGTCAAGTTCCACTTCAAGACAAAGCAGGGCATAGCCAACCTGACTGAAGAGCAGGCCGCCAAGGTGAAGGGAATCGATCCGGATCATGCCCAGCGTGACATGGTGGCGGCAATCCAGGATGGCAACTTCCCCCGTTGGAAGCTCAAGGTACAGATAATGCCGGAAGCCGATGCCAATACTTACCATATCAACCCGTTTGATTTGACCAAGGTATGGCCACATAAGGACTACCCGCTGATCGAGGTTGGGGTACTGGAGCTCAATCGTCTGCCACAGAACTACTTCGCCGAAGTAGAGCAGGTGGCACTGGCGCCGAGTAACCTGGTTCCCGGTGTCGGCGCGTCACCTGACAAGATGTTGCAGGCTCGCCTGTTTGCCTACGCCGATGCCCAGCGCTATCGGATAGGAGCCAACTATAACCAGTTGCCGGTGAACTGCCCCCATGCGACTCAGGCCAATCATCATCAACGTGCCGGTGCCATGGCCGGGGCTCAATGCCCTTACCATGGTAGCCAGACAGGTGGCGATGCGTCGGCAAACTATGGCCCCAACTCGCAGCCAAGCGGCCTACAGGATGCGACCGAGTTCAAAGAGCCGCCGCTGCGCCTGGATGGTGAAGCTGACAGATACAGCCGTTATGGCCAGGATGACTACACCCAGGCAGGCAATCTTTACCGCTTGTTGCCGGAAGAGGAAAAGGCCAGGCTTATCAGCAATATCTGCGGTACTCTGAGTCAAGCGACTCAGGATGTGCAGCAGCGAATGATTGGCCACTTTAGCCAGGCCGATGCCGACTACGGCCGCCGGGTGCAAGAGATGCTGGCCAGCTGATAGTGGCACGCCGGAAATAACAGGGGCAGCTTGAGCTGCCCCTTTTGCGCTGTCAGCGGTTTCCCTATTCCCACAGCAGGGTGGCTATCCCCAAGAGGGCAAACAGCAGGGCGCAACCTCTGTGGATCCAGATCATGGGCAGCTTGTCGGCACTGAAATGGCCGGCCAGCACCACGGGAACATTCGCCAGCAGCATGCCGACAGTGGTGCCTGTTACTACCATCAGCAGGCTATCGTATTTGGCCGACAGTACCACGGTTGCGACCTGGGTCTTGTCACCCATTTCGGCGATAAAGAACAGCAAACAGGTGGCCACGAATGGGCCATAACGGTAGAAGCGGCTTTCTTCGGCATCGACCTTATCGGGCACCAGCACCCAGAGGGCGATGGCAAAGAAACTGCCGGCAACAAGGTAACGGCCGATATCGGCGCTGAGCCAACCCATGGCCCATTGGCCCAGCCAGGCGGCGGCAAAATGGTTGAGCAGGGTGGCGACAAGGATCCCTGAGATAATCGCGGTCTTGTTTTTGAAACGAGCGGCCAACAACAGGGCCAACAGCTGAGTCTTGTCACCGATTTCGGCTACGGCGACAGTGAGAGTTGAGGCGATGAGTGCTTCCAAAATGGGCGTTCCTTCGGGGTGGCAAAATTCCAAGCACAGTCCACCGCCCACCCCTTTATATTTGTGCGGTATACCGTGCTCAGGTCTTGCCTGGCAAGCCTAAACTTGCTGTAAGCACCATGGCATGAGGCCAAGTGTGTTGATGCTTACCCCTGGGCGGGACCCAGGTTAGCTACTCCCCTAAGACAGAGGCGGCCATTATAACCATAAAGCTCGTCATGGCAACACTGGTCGGCTCAGTGACAGGGGGATTTTACGGTACTTCGTTTATCCGATATGAATCAAGCAGATGTTGTGATGCTCAGTATGCTGTACGCATTGTCTGTTTTTAACTTTTTGGTTTTTAAAGAAATTCTTCTTTGACATCGTTGTCATTTTTGCCTTTACTCATAGAACTCTCAGCCACAGGAAACTGAGGTGAGAGTTTCTGGGTATTTGGCAAACTGAGCGAAAGCTCAGGACGCAAAGCTTCCGGTCTAAGGCCCTCGGGTTAAGATAGCGGGGCTGCCACAGTCGCTGACTGTGTCTGCAACAGAGTCATTCTCTTGTGTGCCCAAATACCGCTTGTTCAAGGAACTGTCGTTAAGGCAGCAAAATGGAGTATTGCAAAGTGGTTAAATCATCATTTAAAACAACAGCTTTGTCCTTGGCATTGGCAGCCGCTGGGGTAGGGTTATCTACCCAGGCGTTGGCTCATGGCTATGTGAAAAGCCCAGAGTCCAGAGCCTACGCCTGTAATCAACACAACAACACTAGCTGTGGTGCGATTCAGTGGGAACCCCAAAGCGTCGAAGGGCCTTCAGGATTTCCGGCGTCCGGCCCGGCCGATGGTCAGATAGCCAGTGCCGGAAATGCCAGTTTCAGAGAGCTGGATCAGCAGTCATCCAGTCGCTGGACCAAACAACCTGTGAGTGCCGGCCCTATCAACTTTACCTGGCAGCTGACCGCCAATCATGTTACCCGCGACTGGCGTTACTATCTGACCAAGCAAAACTGGGACCCCAACGCACCTTTGAGCCGGGCGGCCTTTGAGTCCGAACCATTTTGCAGTGTCGATGGCGGCATGGTGCAGCCTCCCAAGACACTGACACATCAGTGTCAGTTGCCACAGCGTAGCGGTTATCAGCTTGTGCTGGCGGTTTGGGAAGTGGGGGATACCAGCAACAGTTTCTACAATGTCATAGATGTGAACTTTGACGGCGCTGCCCCGACTCCTTCCGAATGGCAGGACGTGGGGAATATCAACCCGTCCCAGGATCTTAAGGCTGGCGATCAGGTGTTCACTTGGGTGTTTGGTGACAACGGAGAACAACCTTCGTTGTCTACCCGGCTCACCATAGCCGATGCCGGGCAGGGTAATCATAATACCTGGCCCAGTTTGTTGGCTGAGGCGATCAATGCCGGTGGCAGCGGCCTTAAGGCGGGGCAATTGAATGCCGATGGTGAGATAGTGCCCGTCTATGGCAAGAATGATGTCTTCGCCCAGAATGATTCCGGGATTACCCGGGTCGAAACTGGTTTTGAGTTGGCGCCTCTTCCCGGCGGCGATTTCAGTGTCAGCGGCCTGAGCGACAATTATGAGATAGTCGATGGCAAGGCCAGCGTTGGCTTTACTGTAACCACAGATGCCAGAATGCAGGTCAGTGCCTTTATCAGTACTCATGATGGCAAGGCATCCGGTTCTGCCGTGCAGCAGATTGACAATAACAGCGCCGACTTCAACATCGAAGTGCTGGAGCCCGCTGCCGGACATTACCACATGCAGTTGAAGGCTCAGACCCAAGAGGGCAAGGAGCTGACCCAGGAGTTTGGTTTCTTCCTGCGTCAAGCCGGTGATACAGCGCCGGCGGATTTCCAGTTCCCTGATGGTTTGGGGTCATACACAGAGGGAACCAGGGTACTGCAGCCCAAAGATGGCAAGATATACCGTTGCAAGCCCTTCCCGGAAAGTGGTTATTGCCGCCAATGGTCGGCCAGTGCGACCCAGTTTGAACCCGGTGTCGGCAGTCATTGGCAACTGGCCTGGATAGCCGAGTGATAAGCGCCTTCCAAAGCTGACTCGATAGCCGCAGCGACTGCTGCGGCTACTGTTTCATGCCTGGTGGTCTTTTCAAGCGCAACAATGCCGTGAAGTAACTCACTAAATTAGTTGGATAAATAAAGTTTCATCTTCAGTTAATCTGGTTTTCTTTTTAAAAGTTTCCATCTTAATAGTTAGTGTCGAAACATTTTTAATAATTTGAAATTTATATAGAATTGGACACTGACTCGCCTTATCCCGCCAATCGAGCCTGTAGTGCAAGCGCCATTTTTAGCCGTCAGAGATGACGGTGACGACTTGCCCACCCAGTCTTAAGGCTTCCCTTCCGGGACGATACGTTTCAAGATGCTGACGCTCATCGGCTTACTCCAGTGGCAATCTCACCGTCTTCCAGGACTGCTTAATGCCAGTTTTTGCCTCCATAGGATATGCATGTAAGTCATGAGCGTTATTGAAGACATTCTGTCTGGATCTGAGCTGGCTTTTTTATGCATTTCTCTGGCCTTATGGCCTTTTGCACCCCTGCGTTGGCGGCGGATCCATCTCCCAGGCATTCACTGGAGCACGACACATGATAATGAAAATGAACAAGTTGACCCTGTCGATTATTCTCGCCATGTTGCTGGGTATTACGACAGGTCAGATTTTGCGCTGGTGTTACCCCGAACAAGCCCAGACCTTTGCAGACAGCATTACCATACTCACAGATATATTCCTTAATCTGATCAAGATGATCATAGCTCCCTTGGTGTTTACCACCCTGACTGTGGGTATCGCCAAGATGGGAGACAGCCGCACTGTTGGCCGGGTCGGCTTGAAGACACTTTCCTGGTTTATGATGGCCTCGGTTATCTCGCTGCTGTTGGGACTCTTGATGGTCAGCTTGCTGGAGCCGGGAGTGGGGCTCGACCTGGCGCTTCCGGACAGCCATGCCACGACAGGTCTGGAGGCCGGTGGTTTGAGCCTGAGAGAGTTTGTCTCCCATGCGATCCCCAAGAGTGTTATCGGTGCCATGGCCGACAACGAAATTCTGCAGATAGTGGTGTTCTCACTCTTCTTTGGTTTGGCGGCTGCGGCTTGCGGTGAACATGCCAAGCCGGTGATTTCAGTGCTCAGCAGTGGCGCAGATATCATGCTCAAGGTGACAGCTTATGTGATGAACTTTGCTCCTTTTGCCGTGTTTGCCGCTATAGGTGCCATGGTGGCCAAGGAGGGCAGTGGTATATTGCTCACTTATGGCAGCTTTATGGGACAGTTTTATCTTTCCATGGGGTTGTTGTGGTTGGTGTTGATTGCTGCAGGTTCCTTGTTCCTCGGCGGCCGTATCCGTCGTTTACTGAGCTTGATGCGTGAGCCCTTGCTGCTGGCATTTTCCACCGCCAGCTCTGAGTCGGCCTATCCGAAAATGTTGCAGCGGCTTGAAGAGTTCGGCTGCAGCAAACGTATCTCCAGCTTTGTACTGCCAATGGGTTATTCCTTCAACCTGGATGGCTCCATGATGTACTGCACCTTTGCCACCATGTTTATTGCCCAGGCCTATGGCTTTGAGCTGAGTCTGGGGCAGCAGTTGACCATGTTATTGCTGTTGATGGTCACCTCCAAAGGGATGGCCGGTGTGCCCAGAGCTTCGTTAGTGGTGATTGCTGCAACCCTTGGGCAATTCAACATTCCCGAGGCGGGGATCCTGCTCTTGCTCGGGGTCGACCACTTCCTCGATATGGGACGCTCGGCCACCAATGTGCTGGGTAACAGTATTGCCGCCAGCGTGGTGGCCAAGAGCGAGAATGCCCTCAGTGACACAGCTGACATAGTTCCACAGCCACAAGCTGAGGTCGCATAATTCAAACAGGATACTTGAGGCGTGATTGACTCGGTTAGGATCCATTGTGACACCTGAATAAGTTTGGTATCGCATTGAATTTTATTGAAATTTTTAAATCCGGGTAAGTGTGAACCTATTGGGCGTAGAATCATTGTCAAACCTCAGTACAAAAATGCTAGGCTGCTAGGGTATTTCACTGGATTGCGGATATGGAAAGCAATATGGAAGGTCGCATGGAAAGAAAAATAACCAGGATCCCTCAGGGAGAGAATACGGCGCAATGGATCTGGGAAAATCTGGTTCCCGATTCGGGGCAATCGGAGACAGTTCAGGGCGAAATTCTCCGGGCGATTGAGAAGTTGGCCCACGAAGCCCAGGCAAACGGGAATTTTAACTGGGATCAAGGTTTTCAAAAACTGGTGTCTTTTCTTAAGGATACCTTGCTCTCGGAAAAGTCCTTTTCTGAAACTACCAGAATCTCTATCGAAAGAGATTTATCCAGGTTGGAACACTTTATCTTTCCCACTGAGCTCAAAGACAGGAGTGACGCACACCTCCTGCCATGTGTGGATGATGAGTTGTATGATAGGTTGACCGATAACCTGGTGGAGTTTTGCCGCTTCAACCCGCAAACGATTCCGCTGAACGACAAGTATCAAAACTACAGGTAAACTTTAGCCCCGGCCCGGCATCTGCTCTTGTTTCCAGAGCCTGCAATGCCGGGTTATCAAGCTGTTCGCTGAGCAGCAACCGGCCTGCTTTTCGCCTCAGGGCCGATAGTCGCGCTTCCCTGCTTGCCCAAGGGCTGTGGCTCTGTTAATGTCCCGGTTAAGTCAATTTTTTGAGAAAGAGCCTCCGTGTTGAGTTTGCATCTCTGCAGTCCCAAATTCCGCTGTCCACGATTTAGTTAGCCCCAGTGGCTTGGTGGCATACCTCTTCTGTTTGCTGAGCTGTTGGGGCCAATGAAACTCCGTAAGGCGGAATTTCATCTGCGGCCAAGACGTTACAGCTTGCCAGCTGCGCTGACAATTCGCCTTTCCCATGAGTTAAATCTGACCTTAAAGATAATAAGACAAAAGAACAGGACGAATTTTAGTGAACTTAAAAATATTGGGCTCTATAGCCATAGTCGCGGGTACTGCGATTGGCGCCGGTATGTTGGCCTTGCCACTGGCAACGGCTGCCATGGGCTTACTGCCGGCACTGTTATTGATGTTGGTCATTTGGGGCATTTCCGCCTACACCTCACTGTTGATGTTGGAAGTCAATCTGCGCTCCGGCGTGGGGGATAACCTGCATGCCATCACAGGTAAAGCCTTGGGTAAGACGGGGCAACTGATTCAAAGCGCCGCTTTTCTCAGCCTGCTGTTTGCCCTGACCGCCGCCTATCTGACCGGCGGCGCCGATCTCTTGGTGCTCAAGGCCAAGGCCTGGTTCGATATGACCCTGGATGGCCAGGACGCGGTACTCTTGTTTACCCTGGCTCTGGGTAGTTTTGCCGCCTTGGGAGTCGGTTGGGTCGATAAGCTCTCCCGTGGGCTGTTTTCTGCCATGATAGTCATGCTGGTGCTGGTGGTACTGTTTCTGCTGCCTGAGGTGAATATGAATACCTTACTGGAACAGGCGCCGACCGATTCCTATGCCAATGTGTGGCTGGCCGCCGTGCCTGTGGTATTTACCTCTTTTGGTTTCCATGTCTGTATTGCCACTTTGGTGCGCTATCTCGATGGTGACACGGTTTCCCTGCGCAAGGTGCTGCTGATAGGCTCCGGCATTCCGCTGGCCTGCTATCTGCTTTGGCTGTTGGTAACCCTGGGTACCGTTGGCGGTGATACCATTCACGGTTTTGGTGGTTCACTGTCAAAACTCATCAGTGCCTTACAGGCCATCAGCGAGCAGCCTTTGGTGAGCAAGTGCATTGGGCTGTTTGCCGACTTGGCGTTGATCACCTCGTTTCTTGGAGTGACCCTGAGCCTGTTTGACTTCAGTGCCGAGCTTATCCGCGCCAAGAGTAACTTTGTCGGCCGCTTGCAGACCTGGTTGCTGACCTTTATTCCGCCGCTGGCCTGCGCCCTGTATCTGCCCGAAGGTTTTTCAGCGCTGCTGGGTTTTGCCGCCGTGCCTTTGGTGGTGATCATCATCTTCCTGCCGATAGCCATAGCGCTGAAACAGCGGCGTGAGTCGCCGGAAGGCTACAAAGTTGCCGGTGGCAAGCCGGCGATGGCACTGATGGCCCTCCTGGGGATAGGCATTATAGCTGCCCAGCTGTATGCGACGCTGGGGGCCTAAGACAAGCCCTTTGTAAGGGAATTTTTCCGAGTCTGTAGCCGCTTGGTAGTCTGTGTTAAAGTCGGGACTTGTGCCCGGCTTTTTTGTTGCACAAAAACAACAAATTGAACTGATACCAGCGAATGGACTTACTAGAATGAAAAAATGGTTACTTGCAACGGCCATAGCCACCAGTTTTGGTGCTCAGGCCGATGAGGGCATGTGGCAGCCCTACCAATTGCCGGCCATGGCCGATGAACTCAAGGCCAAAGGACTGGAAATAGACGCCAAGTCTATCTCCAAGCTGACCGAATTCCCGATGAACGCCGTGATAAGCCTGGGCGGCTGCACCGCGTCTTTCGTTTCTCCCAAGGGCCTGGTGGTAACCAACCATCACTGTGCCTACGGCTCCATCCAGTACAACTCCACCCCGGAGAAGAATCTGCTGCGTGATGGCTTCCTGGCGAAAAACTTTGCCGAAGAATTGCCGGCAACTCCGGGCTCGCGGGTATATGTCACCGAAGAGGTCACCAATGTGACCGACAAGGTCAAGCAAGGCCTGGACAACAAGCAGGGCGACGCTTTCTACAAGGGCGTCGAGGCGGCCGAGAAGTCACTGGTGGCCCAGTGTGAAAAAGAAGATGGCTATCGCTGTCAGGTTTACAGCTTCCACGGTGGTCTCGAGTACTATCTGGTGAAGCAGCTGGAAATCCGTGATGTTCGCCTGGTGTATAACCCGGCGGCCAGCGTGGGTAAGTACGGCGGTGATGTTGACAACTGGATGTGGCCGCGCCACACAGGCGATTTCTCCTTCTACCGCGCCTATGTCAACAAAAATGGCAAGCCGGCCGATTTCTCCAAGGATAACGTACCTTACGAGCCCAAGAGCTTCCTCAAGGTGTCGGCCAAAGGGGTCAAGGAAGGGGACTTTGTGATGGTAGCCGGTTACCCGGGCCGCACCAACAGATACCGCACCGGCAATGAAGTGGAAAACCAGTTTGAGTGGTCTTACCCACAAGGCAAGGAGCTGCGTGAGCGCTTTATCGAGATCATTAAAGAGACGGCCCCGGAAGGCAGTGACGAGCGCATCAAGTACGAGAGCCTGATCGCCGGTCTGGCCAACTATGCCAAGAACTTCACCTCGATGATCGAGTTCTATGGTAAGTCGACTATGCTGGAAGACAAGCGTGCCCTGGAAGCCAAGCTCAAGAGCTGGATCGATGCCGACAGCAGCCGCAAGGCCCAGTATGGCGAGGTGTTGGCACAGCTGGACAAGCTGGTAGCCCAAAGCCAGGCGGATCAGCAGCGTGACATTATCCTGGGCTATCTGGGGTATACCACTATGTTGCCAACGGCCCGCGAACTCTATCGTCTGGCCAATGAAAAGGCATTGCCGGACATGGAACGCGAGCCGGGTTTCCAGGAGCGTGACATGATCCGCTTCAAGGCCGGTATGGAGCGTATCGATCGCCGTTATGCCGCCAGTGTCGACAAGGCGCTGGTGTTTGAGATGCTCAAGCGTTATGCGGCGCTGCCCAAGTCTGAGCGCCTGCCGGCGCTGGACAAGTACTTCGGCATAGGCAACAAGCTCGATGAGGCCAAGCTGAAGAAGACTCTGGACAAGATGTACAAGAATACCAAGCTGGATAACAAAGATGTGCGTCTGGCCTGGATGGACAAGTCGGTTGCCGATTTCAAGGCCTCGAAAGATCCTATGATCCAGTTTGCCGTGGCCTTCTATGACACAGGTATGCAGCTGGAGCAGAAAAAGAAAGAGTTGGCCGGTGAGCTGATGAAGGTGCGTCCTCAGTACATGGAAGCCATCATTGCCTACAACCGTGAGCAGGGTAAACCTGTGTATGCCGATGCCAACTCCAGCCTGCGGGTGACAGTGGGCCATGTGAAGGGCTACTCACCCAAAGATGGTCTCTACGCCGTACCTTTCACTCGTCTGGAGGGCATAGTGCAGAAAGACACCGGGGTTGAACCTTTCGATGCTCCCAAGAAAGAACTGGAGCTTATCAAGGCCAAGCAATATGGTGACTTCTACTTCAAGGATATTGACTCGGTACCGGTCAACTTCCTCTCAACTCTGGATACCACAGGCGGTAACTCAGGCTCGCCAACCCTCAACGGCCGCGCCGAGCTGGTGGGACTGCTGTTTGACGGTGTTTATGAGAGCATCATAGGTGACTGGAACTACGACGATAACATCAACCGCTCCATTCAGGTGGACAGCCGTTACATGCTGTGGGTGATGAAGTATCTGGATAATGCAGACAACCTGCTGCAAGAGATGGAAATCGTTAAGTAGGCTTCGCCATCAACAACAATCCCCGCCAAGTTGCGGGGATTTTTTTAGCTAGCGCTGGGGATTGAGAGTTGCAGGGCCTGATCCAACAGCTCACACACCTAGGCGGCCGGGCGTTCAAAGTTAGCGGGCAAAGATTGCAGTACCCCGCGAGCTTTGGCCCTGAGCGGGCTGCGCTGTGCCAGCCTTGCCAGGTAACTATCTGAATAGTAGTAACCAATTAGCGGGTTTCGCTGAATATTAAACAGATGAAATATCGCTGATATCCTGCCAGTCCAGCTTCTGTGTCCGCAGCAAAGAGCGGTAGCAGATGCCATGCTGATGGATGCTGAGGGAAATCGCTGCTGGCCTTAGGCCATAGAGACACATCAAGGCCAGCAAGACAGAGCCCAAAGTCAGCGGCAGAGCCGACGTGGCCAGCTAGATCAACTGTCACTGAAGTAGAATGCGACGGGCCGCGCCATGAAAAACAGCGCCGCAGACAGCAACTTGCACCGATTGACCTCCAGTATCAAAGGCAGCTGCATCTCAGAGCTGACGGGTATAGGCCTGGCAGATATTCTGCTCACCCGTCTGCTTGGCTCGTTTCAGCGCCACTTCGGCATTGCCGAGGAACTGCTCCAGGCTCTGGCCCGGCAGATAGGCGGCTATGCCTATACTGATCCCTTCTGCCAAGCCGTTTTCGCCCAAGTTGGCCAGTGCCTTGACCGCATAGTGATGCGCCTGATTGGCATCGGTTTCCGGTAGTATGATAATCAGCTTACCCAACTGCCAATGGGACATCTGATAGCTGTTGGGCAGATCCCTGAGCAGCTGCATCTCCACCTCGTGTTGGCGGTTCTCCAGCTGGCCGATATCACTCATATGGCTGAGCATGCCCTCGGGGCTGATGTCCATCAGGAGCAGACTGGCTTGTAGCTTTTCCTCTTCGGACATGGACTTGAAGTAGCGATCCAGATCCCTGAGGTTCACCAGGATGGTGCTGCGGTGCGGCACCAGATCACCACTGGCTTCAATCTTGCCTCTTGGGGTTGCCTGCTCCAGGGTGCACACCAGATATTCAATCTCGCCATCTTCATCCAGATAGCCCTTGAGCGTGGCCTGCAGGCAACTGCCGTGGCTGTGGGTGCAGAGTATTTGCCCTTGCCACTGGCCTTGCATGCTCACCAACTGGCTAATTCTCTGCCACTGGTTGCCAAGATCGTTTTCCAGCAAAGCCGCCAGGCTGTGGCTGAGATCACCGTTGAGTTGCATCAGCTTATCAAAGGCTTCATTGACCTTGAGCAACTGCCCTGAGGGCGTGGTCAGGGCGGTGGCCACATTGCTGCCAGTCAATAGCTTGCTAAGGAAGGCTTCCTGCTGGGCTTGTTTCAGTTCGCCGATATCTTCAAAGGTGATCAGCAAATAGGTTTGACTGCTGGCGTTGTAGCGGCGGATATGTAATCTGAGTTGGGCATTGTCCAGGGATTCGAGCTGCACTTCACCGCGCCACTCGCCGGCATCCGCCAACTGTTGTTTCATCGAAGAATAGAGCTCGTCTTCCAGCTGCAGGATCCGTTGCAAACTGCGATCCGGCAGCTCATCCTGCTCGAGTTGCAGAGTGCGGGCGGCAGTGGCATTGGCGCTGACGATACGGCCGCTGGGGTTGACCAGCACACAACCCAGGTTGGAGCGGAACAGGCCGCGGGCCAACTCGATACTGTTTTGTCTGGCGCGCTGTTCGAGGCGGAACATATGGGTCAGCAGAATAACCGCGGTTGCCAGAATGGTCAGTATGGCGGCGCAGGCCAAAAGGATGTTGCGCCACTGAAAGAAACGGGAGGCGATGTCGTGATTGCGGATATAGGAAAGCAGCAGATATTCGCGCTTGGTATCGTTTTGCGAAGCCAGTTGTACCTTGAGATAGACGAAGGTGGCGTCTTCTCCGTGGAATTGACCAAAGTTACTTCTGGCCATCTTGCTCCACAGTGCCGGATAGCTCTGTCTTATGCTGCTGCCCATGGTTTCAGGCAGCCTGGCCAAGGGGTCCAGATCTGAGGCGCCGGCATAAAGCAGGCCCTGATTGTCAAACAGCAGCAGAGGTGAGGCATTACTGGAGAAGGCGGGCTTTATCGCTTGCAGCATCTGCAACATGGAGTTGTAGGTGACCAGATAACCGCGCACGCTCTGATCCTGATTTTCCAGCCAGGCCAACTGGTAAATATAGGGCTCGAGGCGGCCGTCAATCGGGGCAAACTCCAATGCCGAGGTATAGATTTCCTGCCCCCCCAGATTGCGCTTGTTGCCCAGGAGTGCCGGCGGCATGGACATGCTGCCGAAGGTATTGCTGGTGGCGATACGGAACTTGCCATCGGCATCAAACAGCGCCAGATCCAGCAGTTCTGGGGTGCTGCGCTTCAGGCTGTCCCAGCTCGTCATCAGCCGTTGATATTCTTTGTGTCCCGGATTATCCAGGTACTGGCGCAGATACTCTGACTTGGCAAACATCTGGGTGCGAAACTGCTGGAAGGAGATTTTATCGGCCAGCAGGGCACCAACGGTTTGCAGCTCGCTGTATCTTTGTACCGCCCACTCTTCCTGCAGACGTCGCTCGCCCAAGGTGATCAGCACATTGGTAATGAGTATCACAGTGATCACCAGCATGCTCAGCTGACTGGCAACGGCCAGCAAGCGCTGCCGGGACCAGTGAATACCCTGAGCCGAGATAAGCAGAGGTGTGTCTTTGAGTCCGGTATTCTTTTTGAACATGGAACTGTGCTGGCTCCAGAGTGAAAATTGCGCTCATGTTAACACGAAATAACCCAGTGGGCATCGGCAGTTACCGACCGCTCACCGGGCAGTTAACACTGTGGCCCCTGAAGGCGCGAACACATCCCTATGGGGGCCTGCGCAGGTTTACAGGTCCATCTGCTTGGTGCCGCCTCTTTGCTAACCCAGCTGTCCCAGGATCCTGTGCTTGAATTGACAGCCGGCGTCTTCCACTATTTTGCGACAAGCGTCGATATCCACCCCTTCCAGGCCATCGAGTGCCGATACCTGCACCTGCTTGATGTAACGGGGAGCTTCGCGAATAAAGGCGTTGACCGCATCCCAGGAACCAGCCAGACGTGGGCGGCAGTGTTTAATGTAGCCTGATTCAGTGTCGGCATTGAGTGAGACCGACAGGGCATCGACGCACTCGGCCAGCTCAGGCAATATGTTGCGCCTATGAAACAGGTTACCCAAGCCATCGGTATTGACCCTGACCTTACCACCGCGGTGTTTGATTTCGCGGGCCACTTCCAGCAAGGTTTCGAGATTGAGCGTCGGTTCACCATAGCCGCAGAACACATATTCATCGAAACGGGTTACCTCGCCGAGCAGCGGAATGATATCGCTGCCGCGGGGGCGAACCTTGAGATCCAGCTGATACTCATGAATGCTCTTGCTGCCGTTATGCTTGGGACAGAAGCGGCATCTCAGGGTGCAGCGGCCGGTGATATTCAGATAGCGGCTGTTGCGTATGTCATAGACGAGTGTGGGTTGGCTTTGGGCTGTGCTGCTCATAACGACTCAATAAGGCATGCAGGAGATAACTTGGAGTCTAACCAAGAGCCGCAGTGAAAAATGCTAGCAGGATCAGAAAACACCCACTTAGGAGCCACACGAGATGCGGTAGAGTTGAATTTGTTGCCTGATAAGGGAAGGGAGCCTTTGGGCTCCCTTCAATCACTTACTCAGTGTTGCGACTCGTTTAACTGGGCCTCTGTCTCTTTCGGCCGCCACCACCAGTGATAAAACGCTCGGCTCTTGTGGCTCAGATCATCGAGAATGATATAGAGCATGGGCACCAAGATCAGGGTCACCAGGGTGGAGAACAAAATACCGAATGCCAGAGAGGTGGCCATGGGGATCACTATCTGTGCCTGCAGGCTGCGCTCCATTATGATGGGCACCAGGCCGACAAAAGTGGTCAGCGAGGTGAGGATAATCGCCCGGAAACGATAACACCCCGAATCTATGGCCGCTTTGACCACTGACTGACCCTGCTCACGGGCGCGGTTGACGAAGTCCACCAAAATCAATGAATCATTCACCACTACCCCGGCCAGAGCAACTATGCCGCAGAGACTGAGAATGCTCATGGACAGCCCCAGAATAAAGTGACCGAACAGCGCACCTATCATACCGAAGGGGATCACCGACATGATGATCAGCGGCTGGCTGTAGGACTTGAGCGGAATGGCCATCAAGGCATAGATAGTAAATATCGCGAAGAAGAAGCCTTGCAGCAAGCCGACCATGGCGGCCTGTTCATCCTGGCTGGCACCATCGAGACTGGCGGAAATATGGGGATATTTACGCTCGAGTTCGGGCATAAACTTCTCCTGGATCTCCTGCACCACCTTGGAGGGCTCCACTTTATCCTTGTTGGCGTTGGCGGTCACGGTAATCGCCCTGCGACCATCCACCCGGGTAATGGAAGAGTAAGATTCCCCCAGCTCCAGTTCGGCCACGGTAGAGAAGGGCACCGCCATGCCGTTTGGCGTGCGGATCATCATGTTCTCCAGGTGGCCTATGGTGCGGCGCTGCTCCAGCGGATAACGCACCATTACCTTGACCTCTTCCTTGTTGCGCAAAATTCGTTGCGCCTCATAGCCATAGAAGCCATAACGCACCTGGCGCGCCAGATCCGATAATGTCAGCCCCAGCGCTTCTGCCTCGGGACGAATCTTGAGGCGAATTTCATGGCTGCCGGAGGAGAAGTTATCGGCAATATCATAAACGCCTTCATAGCTGGCAAGCTTCTGTTTCAGTTCTTTGGCGGCCGCAGACAATTGTTCCAGATCGGTGGAGGTAAAGCGGAAAGAGATATCGCCGCCTGCATCATTGGTGCTGGCATTGATATTGAGTTTCTTCACTGCCACCAAGTCCGGCAGCTGTTTGCGCCAGGCCTCGGCTATGGTCACGCCGTCCACGTCCCTGTCTTCACCCTTGGTCAGCTCGGCAAAGATAAATGCCGAGGTGCGGCTGCTCATATTGATGAAGCTGTGCTTCACCACAGGGTAGCCGATTTCGGACTCCATCTGCTGGTTCATGGTGTAGAGGGCATTTTCAATTTTCTGCACCACATCCAGGGTGTTGAGCTCTGAGCTGCCTTCATCCATTTCCAGATTGACCTGGATAAAGTCGGACGGAATATCCGGGAAGAACACCCAGCGCACCTTGCCACTGGTGACCATGGCGACCGACAGAATAAGCACACCGATAAAGCCCGCCACCAGGGTATATCTGTGGGGGATCATCCGCTCCATAAAGTTGCGGTAACTGTGGTGGATAAAATGCTGCACTTTTTCGTTGAAGGCGCGCTTGAAGCGGCCAAATGGCCCAGGGTTGGGATTGGGTTTGCTGGGCTTCATGTGCGCCAGGTGCGCCGGCAGAATGAACTTGGACTCCACCAGCGAGAAGGCCAGGCAGAGGATCACTATCATGCCGATGGATTTCCAGATGATCCCCATGGGACCTGGCACCATCAACATGGGGATAAAGGCGGCAATTGTGGTCAACACACCGAAAGTAGCGGGCATGGCGACCTTCTTGGCACCGCGGATCACATTGGTGATCGAGTGGCCGTGACGCTCAACCTCGGTATGGGCACTCTCGCCTATGACTATGGCATCATCCACCACTATCCCCAGCACCAAAATAAAGGCGAACAGAGTCAACATGTTGATAGACAGGCCAAAAGGTTCCATCGGCATCAGTGCCATGGCACCGAGGAAGCACACAGGCAGCCCCAGCATGACCCAGAAGGCCAGTTTCAGATCCAGGAACAGCGCCAGGATAATGAACACCAGCAAGGCACCCATAAACATGTTGGACAGCATCATGTTGAGGCGGCCCTTGAGATAGTGGGTCAGGTCGCCCCAGTAGTCCAGCTTGGCGCCGCTGGGCAGAGTGGCTTGACGCTCGGCAATAAAACCTTTGACCTGATCGGCAATCGCCAGGGCGTTTTGATCGTCTATGCTGGTGATCTCTATGATGGCCGCCGGCATGCCGTCGAAGCGGGTGTACTCGAGCCGCTCCTCAAAGTCATCCTTGATCTCGGCCACCATGGGCAGCATCACCCGGCTGCCATCAGCGCGAGTGCTGACCACTATGTTGGCAAAGTCATCTCCCGTGTAGGCCTGGCCCTTGGTACGCAGCAGTATGTCACCGTCCTGAGCCCGAATTGAGCCACCGGGCAGATCTATCGAAGTGTTTTGTACTGCCTGCGCCACCTGAGTGAAGGTGAGGCCGTACTCTCTGAGCTTATCTTCCGAGACTTCGATACCGATTTCATAGTCGCGCACCCCGGTCACTTCGGCACGAGTCACCGCCGGCAGGTTGGTGATCTCATCACGGATCTCCTTGGCCAGCTCTTTCATGTCGTGCAGTGTCATGTCGCCATAGACAGACACCCAAATAACGTTGTTTTCCGGCTTGATCCGGTAGATATCCGGCTTTTCGATATTGGCCGGAAAAGTCGCGATGGCATCGACCCTGAGTTTGGCCTCATCCAGCACCTCTTTGGCATCATAGCCGTCTTCCACCTCTATGGTGACAGAGCCCACGCCTTCGCTGGCAACCGAGGTAACCTTCTTGATGCCGCTGATGTCCTGAATCGCTTCTTCAATCTTGATGGTGATCCCTTCTTCAATCTCCTGCGGCGCTGCGCCTGGGTAGGCGACAGAGATCCGCAAATAGTTGAGTTCGAAGCTGGGAAAGACCTCTTTATTGATCAGAAAGGCGCTGAAGATCCCACCGATAAGCAGGATCCACATCAAGAGGTTGGCGGCAACATTGTTGCGGGCGAACCAGGCAATGATTCCTTTTTCCTGCTCCATCAGAGTTCACCCGCCGCAGCCAGACGCTGTTCCTGAGTTTCATCCTCTTCGCTGTGGGAAGCGTCTTTGTCTTTGCTGTTGGCAACCCGCACCAACTGACCATTGGTCATATTGTTGAGATTGGTCTTGGAGATTCGCTCGCCATCCTTGAGGCTGTCTTTGATGTAGACATACTCAAGATCTGTGCGTACCACGTTGACGTGACGCATCTCTATCTTGTTGTCCTTGTCTACCACGGCCACATGCTGATTACGCACCATATACCTTGGCAGTTTCACCAGGCCATCGACGGTGCGGCCCTTGATCACGGCGTTGACAAAGCTGCCGTATTTCAGCGGCAGTTGGCCGGTCTGTTTCTGCTTTCGCAGATAAGGATCCTGCACTTCGGCCACCAGATAGACCATGCGGTTATCCGGATCTATCACCCCTTCACTGCGCACTACCTTGCCGGTCCAGGTCACGGTTTTACCCGCCAGGGCGGCGCTCAGGGTTACCTGAGTCTCAGGGTTGTCCACCGACTCCAGATAGGCCAGGTCTTTGTTGGCCAGCGGCAGGCGCACTTCGGCTACAGCCGTGTCGTACAGCTCACCCAGATTGGTGCCTATGGAAACGTACTGCCCCAAATCGACACTGCGGGCGCGCACTATGGCATCGAAAGGTGCCCGGATAACGGTGCGTTCCAGGTTGCGCTTGGCTCTGGCGAGTGCCGCTTCGGCATACTTGACGTTGGCTTGCTCTTTCTTCAACTGAGGAACCCGCAAGCCAAGCTCGGGTGGCATACCGTTGTCATAACCGCTGAATTCTATCTTGGCGACTTCGCCGCGAGCGATTTCTTCATCCAATGCTGCCTTGGCCTGGGCCAGAGTGGCCTGAGCCTGCATCAGGTCGGCCTCATAGTCAGAAGGTTCTATCACCGCCAGTTCATCGCCTTGATGCACCACGCCACCGGCCACAAAGGCCGGGGCTATGCTGAGGATACGGCCCTGAACTTCACTGACCAGCTGAGTCTTGTACTTGGGAGTCACAGTGCCGTAAGAGGGCAGGTTGAGTGACATTGTCTGTTGTTCGACCTGAGTCACGTCGACCACAGGCAGCGGGATCTCTTCCGCTTTTTGCTCCGGCTCCTGCTTGGTCATCATCAGGAGTTTGGCGCCGAGTACGGCGACCACTATGATGAGCAGCGGCGCTATTCTTCGGAAAAATGTCTTCATATTCTTCTGCATATCCATGCTGGAGGCTTAATCTGAGCTTAAATTACCAGACAAGCAGCGGCCAATAAATGTGTTTTTGTAAATAAAATGTGTCAAAAGCTGTCGGCGGCGGGAGGGCTGTGAGGCAGGTAACAAAAAAAGGACCCAAAGGTCCTTTTTAAACGAGAAATTAAGTCGAAGCTTATTTTTTCTTCTTCTTTTTCTTGCTGTTTTTGGCACTGGCATCCTTGGCTTTGACCTTTTTCTTGGTCGGTACCTTGGCTTCTTTGTGCTTGGGGCGCAACTCTTCGATGACTCGCCGTTTCAGCTTTTGCTCGATATAGCGCTCAACTTTGCTGAGGATCCGCATATCATGGGCTTCCACCAGAGAGATGGCTGTGCCCTTGGCGCCGGCGCGGCCGGTGCGGCCTATTCTGTGCACATAGGCATCGGCAGAGCGGGGCATATCATAGTTGATCACATGGGTGATGCCTTCGATATCTATGCCGCGAGCGGCGACATCGGTAGCCAACAGCACTTTGACTTCACCCTTGGTGAAACGACCCAGAGCCTGGAAACGCTTCTTCTGCTCCATATCGCCGCGCATAAAGGCGGCCGGGATCCCGGCCTGCAGCAACAAACCCTCGAGGCTGCTGACCACTTCGCGGGTCTTGCAAAAGACGATGGCGCGCTTGGTTTCTTCCTGATTGAGCAGGTGACACAAGAGAGCGAACTTGTGCTCCTTGTTGTCGGCCAGGTGGATCCATTGATGGATCTTGGCTTTTTCGCTGCGTGGCGGTTCGGCCTCCACCAACACAGGATCGTTGAGCAACTCAGTGGCAAAACGGCGCACGCCGCTGCCTTCCAGTGTGGCGGAGAACAGCATGTTCTGCTTACGTCCCTGCGCTTCTATGGCTATGGTCTGCACTACCTGGGAGAAGCCCATATCCAGCATGCGGTCGGCTTCATCTATGATAAGCAGTTCCACTTCGGTGGCTTCAAACTTGCGCTTCTCAAGATATTCGAGCAGGCGGCCCGGGGTCGCCACCAGAATATCCAGGTTACCGGCCAGGGTTTCTTCCTGTGGGGCGTAAGGGACGCCGCCTGTGATTATGCCAATCTCCAGCCCAAGACCGGTCGCCAGATGGCAGGCATATCTGTGAACCTGACTGGCCAGCTCGCGGGTCGGGGTCAACACCAGTACTCTGGCCTGGCCGGGACGACGGCGGGGGAAGTCAATCAGATGTTGCAGTGCCGGCAGCAGGAAACTGGCGGTCTTACCTGTGCCGGTTGGGGCATGGGCAAGAATATCCCGTTGCTCCAGCGCCAAAGGCAGAGCCAATTGCTGAATACTGGTCGGGGTCTTGTGGCCCATGGCTTTCAGTGAATCCAAAAGCCTGTGGTCCAGATCGAAATCTTCAAATAGCATGGGGAGCATCTCAAACAATAATGCGCGGGAGTATACCTTGTCTGGGGTGCCGTGCACAGCTTGTCGCTTGGGAAGCTGAGAATAAGTCCCTTGCAACCGGCAACGGCTTAGAGTTTCAGGTAAAAATCCCGGGTCAGTTGTGCCATAGCCTCCGAATAGCGGCCGTCTGCTTCTCTTATGTAGAGGGAGGAATGAGCTTTTGGCGCGGCAACCGCCTCGCCTTCCTTGGCATGTTCAAGCAGCAGTAACTCTCGGTTACTGGGCTTTTGAGGCGTGCTGCTGACACTGACCCGCGCGGCCAGTCGCAAGCCTGCCTTTATTGCGGCGCACGCAAATCTGTCCAGGCTCTGAACAGGCAGAATAAGGCTCGCCTGTCCCTGTGGCTTGAGTAATTGCTTTATCGCCACACACAGCTCGTCAAAGTTCAGATGCTCTGTGTGTCTCGCTATGGCTCGTTTGGGGTCATCCGAGCGTGGGCCGGTTTCGAAATAGGGTGGGTTGCAGAGTATATGGTCGAACAGCGCTGAGTCTGCCAAGGCATGTTCATCGCAATAGGCCTGAATTGAGCCTTGATACAAAGCGAGTCTGCTCGCCCAGGGCGAAGCCTTGAAGTTGGCACGGCTTGCATGGGCCGCGCTGCTGTCGAGCTCAACCGCCAGTATCTCTGCCTCACTGCGCTGCGCCGCCATCAGACTCAGTAAGCCGCTGCCGGCCCCTATGTCCAGCACCCGCTTGGCCCCGGTCAATGGCGCCCAAGAGCCCAAGAGCACCCCATCTGTACTGACCGGCATACCGCAACCGTAATCTTCGATATGAAATGCCTTGAAACTGAATGCCATTGAGTGCTCAACCTCCCAAGCAGAATGCTTGGCGGGGATTTTATCCCGAAAGAGTCATCATTCGCCAAGGCTTTGGCGCCGTTTTGTTTCGGTCTGGTTCATACTTTGGCAGGGGATGCTGCTAACTTTAGGCTGGTGATGCTGGACAAGTGTTAAAGGTCGTACCAGCAAGGGCGTTGGGGAGTCGACAAATGTTTGCAAAATGCTACGCCTGTTGCCTCAATTGGGGCTGGGTGTGACCTTGAACAACTTTTTCTCATCCTGAGTTTTGCATCTGTTGTGTTTTTAGGCTGCTGTTTGGTTGGCTTATTGCGCACTTTAAGAGGGGCTGGTATTAGTGTTCCCCCTTAATTCGCGGCATTCTGCGAATTAGATCAAGGTAAAACAGTTTTAGGATAAGCAAAGCAGCGAAAACCCCCTGCCATTTGTTCATAAACTCGCCAAGAATAGGCCAAATTTACCACGGATATCTGTAATAAAGGCTTTACACTCGAGTAGGGCGAGCGCGACGGCTATTATTTCAGCTATAGCTAAAAATGTTGCAATCACTTAAGTTTATTAGAAAAACATAACAAGATGGGGCATACAGTGCACAAGACTCAATTGACACTTGGTGACACCCTGGGCCTGGGATTCATGACCTTTGCGTTTTTCCTGGGGGCGGGCAACCTGATTTTTCCTCCTTTTGCCGGGCAGTTGGCCGGCGAAAACATGCCAATGGCCATGATTGGCTTTTTGATTACCGCCGTGGGTTTGCCGCTGGCCGGTTTGATAGCTGTGGCCAAGGCGCAGGGCAAGGTGATGAAGCTGTTGCCGGCCTTTGCCGCGACCGCTCTGGCAGTCGCTATCTATATCATTATTGGCCCAGCATTCGCGGCGCCTCGTACCGGTCTGGTGGCCTATGAGATTGGCGCGCTGCCTTTTATTCAAGACCCTGCATCGGTAGTGAACATTCTCGGGCTTGAGCTGAACAAGCCTCAGTTGCTCTACACTCTGGGATTCTTTTTGGTGACCATGCTGCTGGCACTGTTTCCCGGCAAACTGATGGATAGCATAGGCAAGGTATTGACCCCAGTGCTGATTCTGCTGCTGATGGGGCTGGCAGTGTCCGTTATCTTGCTGCCCGGCAGCGAAGTACCGGCCGCCAGTGGTGACTATATCAAGCACCCACTGACCAAAGGCATTATCGAAGGCTACAACACCATGGATACCCTGGCATCCTTGATGTTCGGTATGCTGATTATCGATATTTTGCGCAACAAGGGCGTGTCTGAGCCTGGCTTGCAGACCCGCTATCTGGTGCGCGCTGCGCTGGTAGCCGCCGCTGGTCTGGCATTTGTGTATGTGTCGCTGTTCTTCCTCGGTGCAACCGCAGGTGATATGGCCAAGGGCGCCGAGAGCGGTGGCCAAATCCTCACCAACTATGTGACTCACGAATTCGGTGATATGGGCATTATCCTGTTGTCCACTGTGGTGACTCTGGCCTGTTTGACCACGGCTGTGGGGCTGGTGAGTGCCTGCTCCGACTTCTTCCAGGAGTTGATCCCGGGCGCCACTTATCGCTTTCTGGTGGTGCTGTTCAGCGTGATCTGTGCCGTGGTGGCCAACGTAGGCCTGACCCAGCTGTTGGCTATCAGTATTCCTGTGCTGATGACCATCTACCCTGTGGCTATCGCTTTGGTGTTGGTGACCTTCCTGACGCCTTATTTCCGCAATCCGAAATTTGCCCACAGACTGGCGCTGTCGGTGGCCTTGTTCTTCGGAATTTTTGATGCCCTTAAGGTGACAGTGGCTTCACTCAAGCCGCTGACCCAAGTGGCCGAGCCCAACAGCTTGCTGCTGGCATTTGTGTCCGGGGTTGAAAGCCTGGCCCCTGTGATGTCGGCGTTGCCTCTCTACGAAGAGGGCATGGCCTGGCTGCCACCCACCCTGACAGTGATGATTATCTGTTTGTTTGTCAGCCCCAAGGCGGCACAGGCTGTCTGAGTAGCTGGAGTCCATTTCGAGACGGCGTTATCCTTGATGACGCCGTTTTTTATTGGAGTATTGTTTGTGGCCGCGACTTCTTCATCCGCTTATGTCCAGGACCCCTTGATTGAAGGTTTTCTCGATGACCTTTGGTCCAGTAAGGGCCTGAGCGACAACACATTGGCGGCTTATCGCAATGATCTGCGCCATTTTGATCAGTACCTGCAGGGAAGAGGGCTGACGCTCAACTCTGCCGGGCGCGAAGCGGTGCAGGATTATCTCGGTTTTCGTGTCGACAAAGGGGTTGCCCAGAGCAGCAGTGCCAGGTTGAAGAGCAGCTTGCGGCGCTTTTATGGTTTTTTGCTGCGTCGGCAACTGATAGCGGAAGATCCCATGGCGCGTATCGCGTCCACCAAGCTCAAGCGCAAATTGCCCGGTAGTCTCAGCGAGGCTGAGGTGGATGCCTTGCTGGCTGAGCCCATACGGGAAGACCCGGTCGAAGCCAGAGACAAGGCGATGCTTGAGCTGTTATACGCCACCGGACTCAGGGTCAGTGAACTGGTGGGGTTGACGCTGGAGCAGATGAGTCTGCGTCAGGGCCTGGTACGGATCACGGGTAAAGGCGGCAAGGAGCGCTTGGTGCCCATGGGCGAGGTGGCCGTCAGCGAAATCGAGTCTTTCCTCAAGCTGGCGCGCACCGAGCTGCTCGGCGGTAAACAGAGTGATGTGGTGTTTCCCTCCAAGCGCGCCCAGATGATGACCCGGCAAACCTTCTGGCACAGGATCAAGCTTTATGCGTTGCGGGCCGGTATCAGCACCGAGCTGTCGCCCCATACTTTGAGACACGCCTTTGCCACTCATTTGCTCAACCATGGCGCTGACTTGCGGGTAGTGCAGTTACTGTTGGGTCACAGCTCGCTGTCCACCACCCAAATTTATACCCATGTGGCCAATGCCAGGTTGCTATCGCTGCATCAGCAGCATCATCCAAGAGGCTGAATTCGGTGATCTGGCACGCAATTAGTTGCTTTCACTGACAACAGCCTGTAACTTTTCAGCCTCTGGCCCGGTCTGATGAGAGACGATAAAAAACCAATCAGGCCCAAATAAGATAGGATTTCCAATGAAGTTAACCCGTGCATTCTCTCTGTGTCTGGCGCTGGCGGTTACACCCTTTGTCGGTGTTGCCTCTGCGGCTTCCGAACCAGGTGATCAGCTGAAGCAAAAGCTCAGTGACACCTTGGGTATTGAAGTGATCTCTATGGCAGATTCACCTATCCCAGGCCTGTATCAGGCAATCACCAACCGCGGCGTGCTCTATGTCAGTAAAGATGGTTCCAAGCTGCTGCATGGCAACCTCTATGATCTGAATCAAGGGATGAAAAACCTCACCGAGGCGGCGCTTGCAGGCCCAAGACTCGAGATGCTCAAGTCCTTCGAAGACAAGATGCTGGTCTACAAGGCCAAGAACGAAAAGCATGTGGTGACTGTCTTTACCGATATCACCTGTGGTTATTGCCGTAAGCTCCATAACCAGATGCAGGAATACAACGACCTTGGGATAACAGTGCGCTATCTGGCCTATCCCCGTCAGGGCGTGCCTTCACCCAACGCCGAAGAGATGGAAGCGGTTTGGTGTGCCAAAGACCCTCACAAGGCCATGGATGACGCCAAGGCCGGCAAGAGTATCAAGATGGCCAAGTGTGATGCCAATATCCCGGGGCAGTATCAACTGGGGATGAGTTTTGGTATCAATGGTACTCCTGCGTTGATCCTCGAAGATGGCAGCCTGATCCCGGGTTATCAGCCACCGAAAGATCTGTTGAACAACCTTGAGAGTCGTAGCCTTTAATCTCAATAGCGGCAGCGCTCAATCGAAAAATCTCACTCAAAAAGGCGAGCAACCCACTCGCCTTTTTGTTATCTTGCCCGGCAAAGCCATTTTCAAGAATAGCCCATAGTGATCCACAAAATCGTCCGTCGTCCCAGGGTGGACGACAGCCATTTACCCGCTAATCTGCATCCGCTGTTAAAACAGATTTACGCCAGTCGCGGCGTTCAGGCTCCCGAGTGCGAACTGGTGCTCAATCGTCTGCTCAGGCCGGATACCATGTTGGGCTTGCAGCAAGGTGCCGAGTTGGTGGCCGATGCCATCGCCGCCAATCGGCGCATTCTGATCATGGGTGATTTCGATGCCGATGGTGCCACCTCTACCAGTGTGTGTCTGTTGGCGCTCAGAATGATGGGAATGGAAAACTGTGATTATCTGATCCCCAATCGCTTCGATTATGGCTATGGCCTCAGCCCTGAAATAGTGGCGGTGGCGCACAGCAAGGGCGCCGAGCTACTGATCACTGTCGATAACGGTATCTCCTCCATCGAAGGCGTCAGGGCCGCCAAGGCGCTGGGGATGACGGTTGTCATCACAGATCACCATTTGCCGGGCAATGAATTACCCGAGGCCGATGCCATCATTAACCCCAACCAACCCGGTTGCAGCTTCGCTTCCAAGTCGATTGCCGGGGTCGGGGTGGCTTTCTATCTGATGTTGGCACTGCGGGCCGAGCTGAGAAAACGTCACTGGTTTGTTAATCATGCTTTGGCCGAGCCCAACTTGAGCGTATTGCTGGACTTGGTGGCCCTGGGCACAGTGGCCGATGTAGTGTCGCTCGATGCCAACAACCGTATTTTGGTGGATGCCGGTATCAAACGGGTGCGAAACGGCGCCTGTCGTCCGGGGATCACCGCCTTGCTGGAGGTGGCCCGCCGCAATCCGGCGCGTTTGGTGGCCGCCGATTTCGGCTTTGCGGTTGGCCCCAGACTCAACGCCGCCGGAAGGCTGGATGAAATGGCGCTCGGGGTTGAAACTCTCTTGTGTGATGACATGCTCAAGGCAAGAAGGATGGCGGCCGAGCTTGATGGCCTCAACGCCGAGCGCCGTGAGCTGGAAACCGGCATGCAGCAAGAAGCGATGAAGAGCCTGGAGGCGCTGCAGCTCAAAGAGAGTGAACAGCCCTGGGGCATAGCCCTGTATCAGCCGGACTGGCATCAGGGGGTGATAGGTATTCTGGCTTCCCGGATCAAAGACAGGTTCCACCGCCCGGTAATCGCCTTTGCCGAAGCCAGCGACACTGAAATCAAGGGCTCGGCCCGCTCCATCAAGGGGCTGCATATGCGCGATTTGCTGGAGCTTATCAATGCCCGTCATCCGGGGATGATCCTCAAGTTCGGTGGTCATGCCATGGCCGCCGGGCTCTCTTTGCGTAAGGATGCCTTCGAGCAGTTTGCCGAGGCCTTTGACACCTGTGTCCGTGAGCTGCTGACCCTGGAAGATCTCAATGGCGAGCTGTTCTCCGACGGTGAATTGCCGCTTGAATGCTTTAGCCTGGATACGGCGCAGCTGCTTAGAGATGCCGGTCCCTGGGGCCAGGCTTTCCCCGAGCCGCTATTTGATGGCCATTTCAGAATTCTGCAGCAGAGACTGGTGGCAGAGAAACACCTTAAACTGGTGTTGGAAACCGAATGCGGCCGGATCATGGCCGATGCCATCGCCTTTAATGTGGATCTCAAGACCTGGCCTGATGCCAGCATCAATCATGTGCGCCTGCTGTATAAGCTGGATGTGAACGAGTTTCGCGGCAACAGTAACCTGCAATTGCTGGTCGAGCAGCTGGAGCCCTTGTAACACTGGCTGTAAAACCAAGTGCAAACCGGGAGTCTATTTAAGATAGGGATAGGTCGAGTAACGGGGCATATATCGCAGGAGAGCAAGATGAACAATCTGTTTGCCAACTTACCCAAGCAGCTTGATGCCGAGCAGTTTGACGCGCTTTTGGCCACGCCGGATCTTAAAATTGAGCGCATTCTGTCCCACGGTCAGGTGACACCCGAAGGGCAATGGTACGATCAAGCGCAGCATGAATGGGTATTGCTACTGCAGGGCGCCGCCCGGCTGCAATATGAAGATGGTTCAGAAGTGAGCCTGAACCCGGGGGACTGGCTCAATATCCCCGCTCATGTACGCCACAGAGTCAGTTGGACCGCCGAGGATCAAACTAGCGTCTGGTTGGCCATTTTTTACTCTTGAGCCGACTGTTCTTGCGATGCTTTTGCTCTGCAATCCGCTCAATTTTCCACAAAAAAGCCGCCTGCTGGCGGCTTTTGCCATTTAAGATTAAGGCTTACTTGATGGTTTTAACCCCTTCAGGGGTGCCCACCAGAAGCACATCGGCGCCACGGTTGGCGAACAGACCATTGGTCACTACGCCCACTATGGCATTAATCTGCACTTCCAGCTCTTTGGGGTTCAGTATCTTCAGGTTGTAGACATCCAGAATGACGTTGCCGTTATCTGTTACCACACCTTCACGATAGACAGGATCGCCACCCAGTTTCACCAGCTCACGGGCCACGTAGGAGCGGGCCATGGGGATCACTTCCACCGGTAGCGGGAAGTTGCCCAGCACATCGACTTGCTTGGTATTATCAACGATACAGATAAACTTGTCGGCCACGGCCGCAACTATCTTTTCCCGGGTCAGTGCGGCGCCGCCACCCTTGATCATGTCCATGTGGCCGTTGATTTCATCGGCGCCATCGACATACACAGACAGCTTGTCTACCGAATTGAGATCAAACACAGGGATCCCCAACTGTTTGAGCTTGGCGGTGGAGGCTTCAGAGCTGGAAACCGCGCCTTCAATATCGGCCTTTATCGTAGCCAGAGCATCGATAAAGTGGTTGACGGTAGAGCCGGTGCCCACGCCAACTATGCTGTCTTTCTCGACATATTCCAGCGCTGCCCAACCGGCCGCTTTCTTCATTTCATCTTGGGTCATAATGCCATCCTGTTGATTCTGACAAATTTACTTGAACTTGCCCTAGTATACTCCGAGTTGTAGTGAAAAGTGCCGCTCAATCTTGTCCTGAAGAATAGTTCTTGAAGTGCAACATAAGTTAAGAACTTTTTACTGCGCCCGCCTGCGCCCCTGCGCTACTATACGGCCAGGGGGGAACGGCCAGGCTGATGTGGCAGTGCTGCGCTGAAAAAGTGCACAGTTGCCGCTTGAATATGTCGCATACCGAACCTATTTAGAGCGCAAAATTGACCTGGTTTAAGGAGATTTAAATGGCTGGAGCGAGTCTACTGACTCTATTGGATGATATTGCCACCATCCTGGATGATGTGGCGGTAATGAGTAAGGTTGCCGCCAAGAAAACCGCCGGGGTATTGGGGGACGATCTGGCGCTGAATGCGCAGCAGGTAACAGGGATCAGCGCCGAGCGGGAGCTGCCCGTGGTATGGGCCGTTGCCAAGGGCTCTTTTCGCAACAAACTTATTTTGGTGCCGGCAGCCTTGCTGATCAGCGCCTTTATTCCCTGGGCAGTTACACCTCTGTTGATGTTCGGTGGCTTGTTTCTCTGCTTTGAAGGCTTTGAAAAACTCTGGCACAAGGCCAGTCACAGCAAGGCTTCTGCCGAAACAGATGATGAAGCCGCCGCCGAGGCCGCCATGAAAGAGGTCGAGGATATTCGCGCCTGGGAAGCGCAGAAAGTCAAAGGCGCGATACGTACCGACTTTGTGTTGTCGGCAGAGATCATCGCCATCACCTTGGGTATTGTGGCGGAAAAAGCCTTTATGACCCAGTTGGCCACTCTGTCTATCATTGCAGTGGTAATGACTATCGGGGTCTACGGCTTGGTGGCCGGTATCGTTAAGCTGGATGACGCCGGGCTGTATCTCTCAAGACGCAGAGGCGAGGGTTTTTGGGCCCACAACCTCAGGCGTATTGGGCTTATGCTGGTCAGTGCTGCCCCTAAACTTATGAAGCTGCTTACCATAGTGGGCACTGCCGCCATGTTTATGGTAGGTGGCGGCATTCTCACCCATGGCCTGCATTGGGTCAGTGAGCAAATAACCCATGCCGCCAACTGGGTAGGCTCTTTGGCTGTGGCCGGCCCTGTGTTGGCAGCGCTGACACCTACCTTGCTCAACGCCCTGTTTGGCATTGTGGCCGGTGCCATCGCGGTGGCCTTGATGAGTATGGTGGAGCGTTTGAGAGGCAAGAGTGAAAGCCACTAAACGTGCCAAGCCAACAAAAGATCAAAGCTAAAAAGACATTGGCTTGAATTGAATTAAAAAACGCGGCTCAAGAGCCGCGTTTTTTGTGTTTGGTGCGGCTCAGTTAATCACGCCACAGGCCATGCGGGCGCCACCGCCACCCAGTGGCGCCGGGTGATCTGAATGGTTATCGCCTCCCATGTGGATCATCAGTGCCTTACCTTTGACGTCGGCCAGTTTCAACCTTGGTGCCAGCACAGGTGTGGAAGCCATGCCATCAGCATCGACATAGAGCGCCGGCAGATCACCCTTGTGATTGTCATTTGTCCAGGGGTAACCGTGCTTGCCGCTGCCATCAGGGTCGAAGTGACCTCCGGCCGCGCCGCCCAATACCGTCTTACCGTCTTTACTGCTGGTGTCACAACTGCCATTTTGATGCACATGGAAGCCGTGAACGCCGGGCGTGAGTTGCTTGAGGTTGGGGGTTAACACCAGGCCGTAGGCGGAATCACTGAGACTGATGCTGCCTATGGGGCTTGGGCCATCGGCCGACAGTAATGAGATACTGACTTCTTCGGCGGCCAGTTGTGATGCGGCAAACACCAGTGACAAACAACCCGGGATCAGGATGGACTTTTTCATCGCTTGTTCTCTCCTTTGAGTGGAATTCCAAAAACGACAAGGCCGACTCGGCGGCATGATAATGAGCTGCCTATATGGCTTTCAGCATAGAAGCCGCCAGGGCAGAGTGCCAGCCGGCATAATGTCTGGTGCTAACCTGCCCTGAGATTCAAGCCTACGCCATAAGAGGATTCGCCAATTCACCAAGATATTTCAGCAATAGCAATAAAAAGCCTGGAGCCAGGTCTCAGTGTTGATCCAGCTTGGCCTGCCACAGGGCGCTTTGCTCCATGGGGCTCAGTGAACGGCGGGCGCAGTAAAGACTGATACCACAGCAAAGCGGCACTATCAGGAGATCAGAGGCATGAAAGCGCAGCAACAACCAGAGTGCCAGGCTATAAAGCAGTAGTGTAATCAGCGGAACCGGCAGCAAAAGCTGCCACTCGAAACACTTCCCCAGCCATCTGGCACCCAGGCCCACAGCCACCGCCGGCAGCATATACAGCCAAACCAGAGTGCTGTTGCTGCCGGCCATAAATAGAAACAGCCACATAGCAAGAATGGCGCCCAGCAAGGCGCCGAGCAGCGCCTTGGGCTGTGACTGTTGCCGGCGCATATTGTGATAGGTTTCCCGCTGCATCTGCTGCTTAACCTTGGCCCGCTGGGCACTGTCTGGTCTATCAAGGCTGCGATACTGACGTGCCATACTTGCTTACTCCGCGACTTCTCAGGCTGATGTTATACCACTTTTTCGGGTCAAGATTCAGCCGTCAGAGTGTTGAAGCTATGCAGCTTGTCCGGGGTAACGATAAAGGGCAGCGGGATATCCCAAGGGGCGAGGGGCAGGGAGTCCACCAGCTGCAGGTTATGGGCAAAACCGACTGCCAGCAATGGCACAGTTCGGGCGCTTTGCTGCGCCGCCGCCAGTGTTCTGTCGTAGAAGCCGCCGCCCATGCCCATGCGGTTGCCCTGGGCGTCGAAGGCCACCAATGGCGTGAGGATGAGATCCAGCTCAGCCAAAGGCACCAGACTGCGGATATCCAGTCTGGGCTCGGGGATACCAAAGCGGTTGGCGTGCAGTTGACTGGAGAGTTGATAGCGCAGAAACAGTAAACGCCCCGGGGCAAAGGGATGAATGATCGGCAGACAGGTGGTTATTCCCCGTTGCCATAGCGCTTCGATAAGGGGAGCTGTGTCCAGCTCGCCGTCACAGCTAAAGTAGAGGGCGACTGTCTTGATTTCTCTGCCTTGGGCGCTCAGTTCATCGAGCAAGGTTAGAAACTGCTCACAACCCTTGAGGGCGGCAACATGCTGCTCGGCTTCGGGAATGGCCCTGCGGGCATGGCGAATGGCTTGCCTGAGCGTCTTGCAACGCGCATCACGGGTTTGGCTGCTAGAGTCTGTGTGAGTCATAAATGAGGATGCTCCCCAGAATGTCGATGCCGGTGTAGCCCTTGAACCGTAGGTTCAAGGCGGGTAAATGATTACATCCTAAGGCTTCTCGGTTCGCGCCGAGCATGCACAATGTCAGTAAAACATTCACCCTGAGATTAAAAATATCGGCACAGGGACATTACCAGCTGTCGCACACCCCAGGGAGCAAATTCTGGGTCGAACCTGTGAGGGTTCGTGCTATTTCAGTTTAATCCTCTCTTGCGCTTCGCTCAACCAATGCGTGCTCAAGAGTGGATTGCAGCAAACGGATTCTGTCATCCATTTGGCTCATATAATCTTGATTCTTCCGCTGCTCTTCATAGAGCTCATAGCCTATGTTGAGTGCGGCCATCAAAGCCATTTCCTCGCGGCTGATGGCGTTGGTGCGGGACTTTATCTTGCCCAGTTGCAGCTCCAATTTCTGCGCCACCGCTTGCAGAGCCTGTTCCTGACCCGGGGGACAGGCGATGGAGTAGGTGCGCCCCAACAGGGTGATATCTATGGCACTGTTACTCATCTTCCGCACGGGATCCTTTTCTTTGGCTCTGTGGCGGAATATATCTAGCTCAGCGTTAAAGTGCAAGACAAGCGCCGCTTTGTTGCGTTGGCTGCTGTTTCCCTGACCAGCTTGGTACAAATCCCGGCAGTAGATAAACGGCGAAGCCTGGATGCATTGCCAAATGCACGACCTGGCTCGCAGCTTGGGTAAGATTCCAGTCTTGGTCGCCTTCCCTAACTCTGCTAGCATGACGGGGGTAAATTCAATACTTGGACAGCTTTATGGCAACCCCACCCTCATTACGTATCGAAAGCCTGCGCAGTGCGCTCGACAACGCCGACATAGGTCAGCATCCGGTTGAAGTGCATGGCGCCTTGGTGGGCCTGATTTGTGGCGGCGTGTCACAGCAGGAGCAGGCCTGGTATCAGCCACTGCTCGAGCTGATGAACGACGGTCAGCGCCTGCCCGACGAACTGACACAACTGATAACCGAACTTTTTGGTGACACAGTCAATCGACTGCAGGATCCAGACTTTGGCTTCACCCTGCTGCTGCCGGAAGAGGAAGAACCTCTGACAGTGCGGGTCGAGGCACTCTCGCTCTGGACTCAGAGCTTCCTCACCGGCATCGCCATTATTCAACCGGGTTTGAATCAGGCATCGGAAGATGTTCGTGAAGTGATCAAAGATCTGGCGGAAATTGCCCAGGTAGAGTTCGATGTTGCCGACGATGACGAATCCGAAAGTGCATATCTCGAGCTGCTGGAGTTTGTTCGCATGGCCGCCATTCTCTGCTATTCAGAGTTCGGCCCAGAGTTGCCGGATCTCGACGCCGAAACACCAGACAATAATACGCTGCATTGACAGGGCGCCCGTTCGCCCTGTCATTTTCTGTGACGGCACCCATTGAGCGTGCCTGAGTAGAGGAAAGATGAACCCGCAAGTTGACGCCCAAGCTGTGAGTCAGGAATGCACTGAGCTGGATATCGCCATTGTCGGCGGCGCCATGGCCGGTGCCACCTTGGCATTGGGGCTGGCCTCCCTGGCCAGGAAACTCTCCCGTCCGCTGAAAATAGCCGTTATCGAGGCCTTCGATCCCGCCAGGCAACATCCAGGTTTCGATGCCCGCTCCATCGCCATAGCCAATGGCTCAGTGTTTGAGCTCAAGCGCCTCGGCATCTGGCCTTTGCTTGAAGACCTAGGCACGGCGATAACCGATATTCATGTCTCGGATCGCGGCCATTTCGGCATGACAGAGCTCAACGCCGGGCAGTTTGCGCTGGACTCCCTCGGCCAGGTAGTGGAACTCGAGCGGGTCGGCCAGAGGCTGTTTGGCGCCATCGGCAACAGTGATATCCAGCTTTATTGCCCGGCGCGTCTCGAGAAGCTGCAAACCTCGGCTGCGGGCCATAGTTTGACCCTCAGTAATGGTCGGCGGCTTTCCTGCCGTTTATTGCTGGCGGCAGATGGGGTTAACTCCTCGGTGCGTGCCCAGCAGCAACAGGCGTTGCAGCAGTTTGAGTTTGGCCAGAGCGCGGTTATCGCCAATGTTGCTACCGACAAGCCCCATAATGGCATGGCCTGGGAGCGCTTCACCGAGCACGGCCCGTTGGCACTGCTGCCTATGGGGGACAGCGACGGCCAGGCCAGGCTCTCTCTGGTGTGGGCCTTGCCCCATGAAGAGGCCGAGCGGGTGCAGGCTCTGCCGCAGGCTGAGTTTTTGCAGCAGCTGCAGAAGGCCTTCGGCTATCGAGCCGGGCGTTTTGTGGCCGTGGGTGAGCGCAACCGCTACCCACTGAGTCTCTCTTACATGCCAAGGCCCATCTATCACCGTACGCTTTATTTGGGCAATGCCGCCCAGACTCTGCACCCGATAGCCGGGCAGGGGTTCAATCTGGGGCTCAGGGATCTGGTCACTGTGCTGGAAACGCTGGAGCCGGTATTGGCCGCAGGTGGCGACCCAGGCGCAGCCCAGGTGCTGCATGCCTATCATGCTGCCCGTGAGCAGGACAGACGCCAGACCATCAACAATATCGAGTTTCTGGTGCGCGGTTTTTCCAACAACTACTGGCCGCTGGTGGCCGGACGTAATTTGGGACTCAGGATCCTCTCCTGGTGCCCACCTCTCAAGACCCCGGTGGCCCACAGAGCCATGGGGTGGCACAGGCAATCGGCTGCTTGTTTGTTTTCCAGGAGTCAGTGACGATGAATTTCCAAAGCTATGATGTGGCCGTGGTGGGCGGCGGTATGGTGGGACTGGCAACGGCCTGCGGCCTGGAACAGGCCGGGCTCAAGGTGGTGGTGATAGATGCCGCCGGTGCCGCGCCGGTCGAGGGGGCGCCACGCCTGAGGGTCAGTGCCATCAACAAGGCCAGCCAGGCGCTGCTCGAACACTTGGGGGCCTGGGCCTATCTGGACAAGTCCCGTCTCGGGCCATACAGCAAGATGGATGTCTGGGAAAAAGACGGCATGGGGCGCATCCAGTTTGATGCCCAGAGCCAGTGCGAGACTTCCCTTGGCACCATAATCGAAAACGATGCCATTCACTACGCCCTGGCCCAGCGAGCCGCAGAGCTGGAACAGCTGACACTGCTGGAACACACCCGGCTTGAGCGTATCGCCTTTGGTGAGCGTGAAGCCTGGCTGACGCTGGATAACGGCGATAACCTTAGTGCCGCCCTGGTGGTGGCTGCCGATGGCGCCAACTCCTGGGTTCGCCAACAGTGCCAGATCCCACTGACCTTCTGGGATTACGGCCATCACGCCATAGTCGCCAGCATTCGTACTCAGTTGCCCCATGGTGACTGCGCCCGCCAGGTGTTCAGTGCCGACGGCCCACTGGCGTTTCTGCCGCTTTATGAGAGTGACCTCTGCTCCATCGTCTGGTCGGTGCCGCCGCAAAAGGCCGAAGCCTTGCAGGCTTTGGATGATGAGGCCTTTTCCCGGGCACTTACCGCCGCCTTCGATGGCCGCCTGGGCCTGTGTCAGTTGGAGAGTGAACGCCAGAGCTTTCCGCTGCGGATGCGTTATGCGCGCCATTTCGCCCGCCATCGTTTGTTGCTGGCCGGTGATGCGGCACACACCATACATCCGTTGGCGGGGCAGGGGGTCAACCTGGGTTTCCTCGATGCCGGCGCCATAGTGGAAACCGTGGCGGCATTGCACGGCGAAGGCAAGGATATCGGCGCCTATGGCGAACTGCGCGCCCTTGAGCGCTGGCGCAAAGCCGAGGCGATGGAGATGATAGCTGCCATGGAGGGGTTCAAGCGGTTGTTTGCCGGCAGTAATCCTCTGAAGAAGGCGATTCGCGATCTCGGTCTCAACCTGGTGGACAATGTCGCTGGGCTGAAAACTGTGTTCATGCAACAGGCCATGGGACACAAATTCAAGCTGCCGCGTTTGTGCCGTCCTGAATAATCTTCATCCCCGGTTAGCCGTATGTGAAGGAAAGCGCCCAAAAACAGTCACTTTTGGGCGTTTTTTATACACGCGCTGTGATTTACTGTAAAAAAATTACAGGCAAACCATGAGAAAAATTAATCCATAATGGTTCGGATTAGAAAAATCACTTGTATACAAATTTGTGACGCAGGGTATAATTTCGCTGCATTTTAACTCAGTGTTGCCCCTGGGTGACACTGTAAAGCCCCGACTAGAAGGGATAACAATGGCTAATAAAACTGTACTCTTTAACAAGCACTTGGAAGCCAATGCCAAGATGGTTGATTTTCATGGTTGGGATATGCCACTCAACTATGGTTCGCAGATAGAAGAACATCACGCAGTGCGTCAGGACGCCGGTATGTTCGACGTCTCCCATATGACGGTTGTTGATGTCACCGGCAGCGACGCCAAAGCCTTCCTGCGTAAACTGCTGGCCAACGATATCGCCAAACTCAAGGTCTCCGGCAAGGCGCTGTACAGCGGCATGCTGAACCATGAAGCCGGGGTGATTGACGATCTGATCACTTATTATCTCGATGACACCCATTACCGGGTTGTAGTCAACTCTGCCACCCGCGAAAAAGATCTCGCCTGGATTGCCGAGCAGTCCAAGCCCTATGATGTCACAGTGACCGAGCGCCCTGAGCTGGCGATGATTGCCGTGCAGGGCCCCAATGCCAAGGCCAAAACCGCTACTGTGTTCACTGCCGAGCAAAACGCGGCCGTTGAAGGCATGAAGCCTTTCTTCGGTGTGCAGGCAGGCAGCCTGTTTGTGGCCACCACAGGTTACACAGGTGAAGCCGGTTATGAAATCATAGTGCCTGCCGAAGAAGCCGAAGCCCTGTGGCAAGCGCTGCTCGAGGCCGGTGTTAAGCCATGTGGTCTGGGGGCCCGCGATACGCTGCGCCTGGAAGCCGGGATGAACCTCTATGGTCAGGACATGGATGAAACCGTTAATCCATTGGCCGCCAACATGGGCTGGACCATTGCCTGGGAACCGAGCGATCGTGACTTTATCGGTCGCGAAGCCCTGACCGCCATCAAAGAGGCCGGAGCCGACAAATTTATCGGCCTGGTGATGGAGCAAAAAGGCGTGTTGCGCCACGGCATGCCGGTATTCTTTACCGACGCCAACGGCCAAGAGCAGGAAGGCGTGATCACCAGCGGTACATTCTCACCGACATTGGGCTATTCTATTGCGATGGCCCGGGTACCGAACTCCATTGGGGATACGGCCGAAGTCGAAATGCGCAAGAAGCGCGTTGCTGTTAAAGTAGTGGCGCCAGGCTTTGTGCGTAACGGTAAACAAGCATTCTAAAACACGGGAAAGGAACAAGAATAATGAGCAATATTCCAAGCGAACTGAAGTACGCTTCTTCTCACGAATGGATCCGCAAGGAAGAAGACGGTAGCTACACAGTCGGTATCACTGAACATGCGCAGGAGCTGCTGGGTGATATGGTTTTCGTTGAATTGCCGGAAGTAGGCGACACTGTCAGCGCCTCTGAGGATTGCGCTGTGGCCGAGTCTGTTAAGGCCGCTTCAGATATCTATGCCCCTCTGTCCGGTGAAGTGATTGCCATCAACGAAGCGCTGGAAGACAGCCCTGAGCTGGTCAACAGCGATGCATTCGGTGATGGCTGGTTCTTCCGTATCATGCCTTCTGACCTGTCTGAGCTGGACAACCTGCTGGATGCCGAAGGATATCAGGCTGTCATCGACGAAGAATAAGCGTTGCTGAAAAACGAAGCCCTCCGGGGCTTCGTTTGTTTTACCACTAAATAAAGAGACTGGTACACCGCCTCCCTACGGCTGGATACCGGCGAACATGGAACAAGGTTAATCATGACCAAGCAAACCCTCACTCAGTTAGAGCAGCACGAACTCTTTATCCGTCGTCATATCGGCTCCGACGCCCTGCAGCAGCAAGAGATGCTGAACTATGTAGGCGCCGAGTCACTGGAAGATCTGACGGCGCAGATAGTACCGGAGTCGATTCGTCTGAACCGGGATCTGGCCGTGGGCGAAGCCTGTGGCGAAGCCGAAGGTCTGGCCTATATCAAGGGTCTGGCCAAGCAGAACAAGGTCTTCAAGAGCTACATAGGCATGGGCTACTACGGCACTGAAGTGCCTAACGTCATTTTGCGCAATGTGCTGGAAAACCCGGGTTGGTACACGGCTTATACCCCATACCAGCCGGAAATCGCCCAGGGCCGCCTGGAAGCGGTACTGAACTTCCAGCAGATGTCCATGGACCTCTCAGGCCTGGATCTGGCCTCCGCCTCGCTGCTGGACGAAGCCACTGCCGCCGCCGAAGCCATGGCGCTGGCCAAGCGGGTATCCAAGGCCAAGAAAGCCAATATCTTCTTCGTTGCCGATGACGTGTTCCCGCAGACGCTGGATGTGGTCAAGACCCGCGCCGAATGCTTTGGTTTTGAAGTCGTCGTAGGCCCCGCCGAGGAAGCGCTCAATCATGAACTCTTTGGTGCCCTGTTCCAGTACAGCGGCAAGACAGGCGAGCTGAACGATCAGCGTGAACTCTTCGCCAAGCTGCGTGAGCAGAAGGCGATTGTGGCTGTTGCCGCCGATATCATGTCGCTGGTATTGCTCAAGTCTCCCGGTAGCCTGGGCGCCGACGTGGTCTTTGGCAGCGCGCAGCGTTTCGGCGTGCCTATGGGGTATGGTGGCCCGCACGCCGCTTTCTTCGTGACCCGTGACGAGCACAAGCGTTCCATGCCTGGCCGTATCATAGGCGTTTCCAAAGATAGCCGCGGCAACACAGCGCTGCGGATGGCGATGCAAACCCGTGAGCAGCATATCCGCCGCGAAAAGGCCAACTCCAATATCTGTACCGCGCAGATCCTGCTGGCCAACATGGCCTCTTTCTACGCTGTATACCATGGCCCACAAGGGCTGAAGACCATAGCCGAGCGTATCCACCGCCTGACCGACATTCTCGCCGCCGGCCTCAAGGCCAAGGGCGTTGAGCTGGTCAACGCTAGCTGGTTCGACACTCTGACCTTCAAAGTGGCCGACAAAGACGCCGTGCTGGCCCGCGCCGTTGCCGCCGAGAGCAACCTGCGTATCGATGCCGAAGGCACTCTGGGTGTCAGCCTGGATGAAACCACTACCGCTGATGATCTGGCTGCCCTGTTCGATATCATCCTGGGCGCCGGTCATGGCCTGGATGTGGCGGCACTGGACGCTGAAATCCTTGCCAAGGGCAGTGAGTCCATCCCTGCTGCGCTGCTGCGTGATGAGGCTATCCTGACGCATCCAACCTTCAACAGCTTCCACAGCGAAACCGAGATGCTGCGCTACATCAAGCGTCTTGAAAACAAAGACTTGGCGCTGAACCACTCGATGATCTCTCTGGGTTCATGCACCATGAAGCTGAACGCCACCGCCGAGATGCTGCCTATCAGCTGGCCGGAATTTGCCAACCTGCATCCTTTCTGCCCGCTGGATCAAGCCAAGGGTTATGAAAAGCTGCTCAATGAGCTGTCTGACTATCTGGTGGAAATCACCGGCTATGACGCCATGTGCCTGCAGCCCAACTCGGGTGCATCCGGCGAATACGCCGGTCTGTTGGCCATCAAGAAGTACCATGAATCCCGCGGCGAGGGGCACCGCAATGTCTGTCTGATCCCTCAGTCGGCTCACGGTACCAACCCGGCTTCGGCGCAGATGGCGGGTATGAAGATAGTGGTTGTGGGCTGTGACAAGCGCGGCAACGTGGACATGGAAGATCTGCGCGCCAAGGCGGCCGAAGTGGCCGACAACCTATCCTGCATTATGATCACTTATCCTTCCACCCACGGCGTGTATGAAGAAACCGTCTCGGAGATCTGTGAGGTGATCCATCAACACGGTGGTCAGGTGTATCTGGACGGTGCCAACATGAATGCCCAGGTGGGCGTGACCACTCCCGGCTTTATCGGCGCGGACGTTTCCCACCTCAACCTGCACAAGACCTTCGCCATCCCTCATGGCGGTGGTGGTCCAGGCATGGGTCCTATCGGCGTAAAAGCGCATTTGGCTCCTTTCGTTGCCGGTCATACTCTGGTTAAGCCTGGCCGCGAAAGCGACAACAACGGCGCCGTCTCTGCCGCGCCTTACGGCAGCGCCAGCATACTGCCAATCAGCTGGATGTACATCAAGCTGTTGGGCGCCAAGGGCCTGCGTGAATCAACCCAGAACGCCATGCTCAACGCCAACTATGTGATGAAGAAGCTGTCAGAGCACTATCCTGTGCTCTACCGCGGCCGTAACGACCGTGTGGCTCACGAGTGCATTATCGATCTGCGTCCGCTGAAAGAAGCCTCCGGCGTCACTGAAATGGATGTTGCCAAACGCCTCAACGACTACGGCTTCCACGCTCCGACCATGAGCTTCCCGGTTGCCGGAACCCTGATGATCGAGCCGACCGAGTCTGAGTCCAAGGCCGAACTGGACAGATTTATCGAAGCCATGGTGGCCATCCGCGGTGAAATCGCCCGGGTCGAAGCCGGTGAGTGGCCTGCGGACAATAACCCGCTGCACAATGCACCACACACGCTAGCCGACATCATGGATCCCGCCTTCGACAGCCGTCCATACGATCGCGAACTGGCGGTATTCCCGAATGCCACAGTCAAGGCCAACAAGTTCTGGCCAACCGTGAATCGTATTGATGATGTGTATGGGGATAGGAATTTGTTCTGTGCCTGTGTGCCCATGTCTGAGTACGAGTAATTGCTGCTTGGACTCGCTACTGCGGCGTTAAATCTTGGCGCCAGTGCTCATTGACATTAGTCAACTGCGCGCTGGCGCCATCGATTTGCCTAGCATTAGCTTCGTCAGCAACGCAATTATGGTTTAGTGGAGCACATTAGTTAGGGCTTCATCCAATCATTTTCGCTGCTCATTTACTCAAGTAAACTGCGCGGCGAAAATGATCGGCTTCATTGTCTTCTCTTCGGCAGTGACGCCATGGTTACTACAGGGCGGGATTCCACTTTGCTTATATCTTAACCAAATAACAACTCTGAGCGAAATGTAGGACTCCAACCAGCACGGCGGCGCTTACCTGCCAGACTGTCTTTTTTGCCTTGGTGCTGCCTTATCGCACTCAGAGCCGCTCGGTTAAATAGGGCGAGATGCTTTGCGCCATCAGGATCCGTTACCTTCAGCGCATCTTCGCGGAAGACCACATCCAGCACCCAATGGAGCTGATTTTCTACCCCCCAATGCTCTCGAATAGTCCTCGCGGCCTCTTCGGCATTGAGCGGTAAGGAACTGACATACCAGCGTGAAGAACATGATGTTATTCCATCGACTGTCCGTTCACTGGCAACTTCGATAAATGAGGTGATGTGCGGCCACTTTTTCTTAAGTTCCGCTGATAATTCTGCTTCTATCTGCATGACTGTTCGGCGCTCCCTGCGGCCATGACCCATGTTGAACTGCTCAAATATAGCCAGTTCTGGCTGCTCATACGCTTTACTGAAGCTGGTTTTGACTGCTTCAAATAATCCCGGCTGGTTCGACTTGAGCTGAATAATGAAATCACCGTTCCCCTGTTTAATTTTGTTCATGGTAGACACCTGACAATGCAGTGCATCCAGCGTCAGAACGGCATTATCCAGTGCCATAGCATCAATCATGTTGCGGGCGACTTCAGCTTCTTTCCCTTTAGAATGTGAACTGTCTTGGTAAAGTGTAATGCCGTTGCCGACATCAAATGCGCTGACAACATGGAGTGCATTCTTAGCATCCTCACTCCACGCCCCGCGCAGGGTTTTTCCATCCAGCGCGATAACGGTTTTCCCTTCCGTTTGCCGTTGCTCATTGATCCAGCCAAATATGGCTTGAAGGAGCAGTTCGCTGTCCAATGCTTTGATTATATTACTGATACAATGCCTTTTAGGGATGCCATTTTCAAATTTTCGGTACAGACGGAGCCAATCTAGCTGTTCTTCTCCGAATTCCTGAATGGACTTCCACCCAGTCGCACCGCTGAGGATAGCACTGAGTGTCAGGAACACCACATCCACTAAATTATGCTTTAGATTGATGTCCTTACGGGGATCGGTAATCTGTTCTAGTTGTTTCAAAAGGGTCATGGTCATCTGTGGATTAAGGGCAAGGCAGATCAGATCATGACCAACCGTAAAAGTTCAATTTAAAGTGGGATCCCGCCCTG
>NZ_JBKORJ010000051.1:0-31677 GCF_047314585.1 Shewanella sp. BJSY2023SW005 | reverse complement strand
AGTCCTGAGTGTAGCCAATTTGCTTCATAAGCCAGCGGGGATTTCGGCTACGTCGGGGGTGTCCTTGGGGATGCAAGGGGCTTTGGACAAGCAAAGCCCCTTGCCCGGCGTGGTTTGGCGAGAGTTGCGTAGCAACGTGCTTTCGAGCGAGAGCCAGGGATGGCGAACTGGCCGTTGTGCATGGATGCATTTGCTCCACGACTTTAGGCCGCTGGCACAGCGGCTATCATAGCTTCCAGCTAAAAGTTACTAATTAGTATTGGCAGGGCCTCCGTCTCATTGCCTGCCGCAGGCTTATGCACAGGCGATCCTGTGACTCGCTACAAGTCCATCCCTGTAAGCTCTGCCTCGCCATCCCTGGCTCGGAAGGTCACAGTTCCGCCTGTGCCTGGAAAATAGGCGTATGTCTGCAGCTCAAAACAACTCTGTGTGGGAAGAATTGTACCAATTCCCCCTTCGGAGCCGCCGCGGGCGTTGTTGCAAATTGGCGTAGCCGAGACAGGGATGTCGAGGCTCGAAGGTCGAGCAGGGCGAATGTTGCTAGGCAACAAGTTTATGAGCGCGAGCCAAGGAAGGCGAGCTGGCCGTTATGCATGGATGCATTTGGCGAGTCCTGAGTGTAGCCAATTTGCTTCATAAGCCAGCGGGGATTTCGGCTACGTCGGGGTGTCCTTGGGGATGCAAGGGGCTTTGGACAAGCAAAGCCCCTTGCCCGGTGTGGTTTGGCGAGAGTTGCGCAGCAACGTGCTTACGAGCGAGATCAAGAGATGGCAACTTGGCTGTTATGCATTGAGGCATTTGAACCACAACTTTAGGCCGCTGGCACAGCGGCTATCATAGCTTCCAGCTAAAAGTTACTAATTAGTATTGGCAGGACCTCCGGCGACGGATGTTTCTCATTGCCTGCCGCAGGCTTATGCACAGGCGATCCTGTGACTCGCTGCGAGAACATCCCTGGCTCAGAAGGTCACAGTCCCACCAATGCCTGGAAAATAGGTGTATGTCTGTAGGTATATAAACAATTTCAAGCAACGCTATGATTGCAGAATTGCACCAATTCCCCTCGGTGTCGCCGACAGCCATTGGCGCATAATAAGGCGGCAGAAACATGGATGCCGAATCAGCGCCCAAGCTCCCTGGGTTCAACCTCATTAGTCTCTATCGCGAACAGAGTTTTGCTCCAGTAAACAAAGCCTCCCCGTGGCAAAAGGTTGTGACTGAGGTAAAATAGCCCATCTTTTGTCGGCGGCATCTCATACTGGTATGACTCCACAGCGGCTCTACCTCTCAAGCACAGCCTTTTCTGCTGCTTGCTGCTGCCCCGCCGCCGGCTCGCATTCTCCCGGAAACAGGCAGATAACAATAACCCCGCCTGCCGGACTTAGCCTTAAACCCTACACCCAGAGGAATACTCGTCATGAGTCTTGCTGATTCCGTTCTAGCCGTAAACAATGATCTGCCTATCCGCACCGACAAGCCGGTTCACAGCGGAAAAGTGCGCAGTGTCTACTGGTTGACCGAGGCCGACAGCGCCAGATTGATCCACGAAAAGGGCTATGATGTGCCCGCCGATACTCCGTTGGCGATCATGGTGATCTCGGATCGTATCTCCGCCTTCGATTGCATCTTCCATGGCGAAGAGGGCCTCAAAGGGATCCCGGGCAAAGGGGCGGCGCTCAATGCCATCTCCAACCACTGGTTCAGCCTGTTCAAGGAAAAGGGGCTAGCCGACAGCCATATTCTCGACATTCCCCATCCCTTCGTGTGGATAGTGCAAAAGGCTCGCCCAATAAAGGTGGAAGCCATTATTCGCCGCTATATTACCGGCTCCATGTGGCGCGCCTATCAAAAGGGTGAGCGGGTATTTTGCGGCATCACGCTGCCGGAGGGATTGCAAAAGGACCAGCAGCTACCCGAGTTACTGATCACTCCATCGACCAAGGGCATACTCAAGGGGATCCCCGGGGTACCGGAGCAGGATGATGTCAACATCAGCCGCGCAGATATCGAAGCCAACTTCGAGGCCTTCGGCTTTGAAAAGCCTGAAGATATCGATCTGTACGAAAAGCTGCTCAAGCAGGGATTCGAAGTCATTTCCGAGGCGCTGGCACAGCAAGATCAGATCTTTGTCGATACCAAGTTCGAATTTGGCTATGTCACTGACAAACAAGGCCAGTCCAAGCTTATCTATATGGATGAAGTGGGAACCCCAGACTCTTCACGTATTTGGGATGGCAGCGCCTACCGTGACGGCAAGATCCTCGAGAACTCCAAAGAAGGCTTCCGTCAATTCCTGCTCAACCACTTCCCGGATCCGGATATCCTGTTGAACAAGGATAGAATGCCGGAACGTGAAGCCCTGGCCCGCGACAACGACCTGCCACTGGAGGCCATGATGAATGTCTCGCGTACCTACACAGGTATTGCCGAGAAAGTCACCGGAGCCAAGATCACTCTCTCGGATAATCCCAAGGCAGAAATCATCCGGGTACTCAAGGAACAATACGGCCTGGTGGACTAAGGTATTCTGCCGCGGCTGCGACTCAGGCAGTTTCCCGTTAAGCATAAAGCCCCGTCCGGGGCTTTATTCGTTCAATGACAGGGATTTTAGCCGAACCGGCACCTGCGAATATCTCCCCTGAACGCCAAATTTGTACCTTGCCAAGGCTGGCTTAAACTTAAAGAAGTGGCCAAGGCCGAGTAAAAGGAGATGCATCATGCGTACCCGACAAATCCTCTGTCCGGTCGACTTCTCTGAAGAATCCGAACACGCCCTGGAATATGCCATAGAGTTGGCGGCGCTCTATAAAGTAAAACTGAGGCTGCTGCATGTAATCAGCAAAGCCTATGGCGAAGACATTACCACTCTACCCCATCACGAAGAGAACTTCGGCATAGTGGCCGTGACCCAGGCGCAGCTGCAACAACATATGCAGGCCTATGCCTCGGAGAAAATCCATGCACTTTTGCAGCAGTTGCATCCAGAGCAGCAGCTCGAGGTGCTTATCCGCCGCGGCAGCGCCGCTAGTCAGATCCTCGAAGAGGCCGAGAGCGCCAATGTCGGCATGATAGTTATCGGCTGCCATCAACGCACTACGCTGGCCCATTGGCTGCTGCCCAGCGTCGCCGAGGAGATTATCAACAAGGCCAAGTGCCCCGTGATGGTAGTGAAGTAGCCTTATCGGCTCAGAGCTTCACTTCACTGTAGGTGGTCCAGGCCAGTAAATTACCCATCTGCGGCACAATCCAAACGGCTGTCTTGTGATCCTGGTAGACCCGGAAGTAGTAGATCTCCTCATCACGGATATCGTCTTTACGGATCTCGCGGTAGAAGTGCATCGCCGAGTCACTGACATTGTCCGGCTTGGTGAGTTCTTTCTGGTTCACTTTCACCTGGAACACGTCCACCGGAGTGCCGGAGATCTCGGTGCGGTACTGGTGAAAATAGCCCCGCAGTTGATATTTGATCGGTGTGGTAAGGCAGTCCTGGTCGGTAACGCAGGCCGATGAATAAAACTGCCCCGAGTCTTTGCTGTCGTAAACCAGCGATAGGCTGAGATCGGTACGCACCAAGAGCTCATCGGCGACCGGGAAATAGATATCCGCATGGTAGTTGTGCTCCACCAACTCGGCATTGTCTACCGCCGGCGGCAGAATAATGCGGTTGTAACGGATCCGCCGCTCCATCTCCTGGCTCAGGGGCACAAACTCCTTCATGCTGAGACCGGCAGGTTTGGGATCTATAGCTGTGATATTGATGATGCCATCACCATCACAGCCGGTTTCATCAGCACTGGGACAGATGGCAAAAGAATAATTACGGCCATCCGATGCGGCATAAGCGCTGAAATGCTTCAATCCGGGGATAAGATTTCCCTCAGGCGCCAGATGCTTTTGCCACATGGAAGGATGCAGCTGCTTGGCCTCATCACTGTAAAACAACTGCGCCGAGGCCAGCGTGCCTCCCACATTCAAGGGTAACTGCTTGTCGGCACGCCAATGGCTCACCTGTTTGACCATTTCGTGATAGTCACTGTAGTACCAGAAGAAGCCCACCAGCCCCAACAGCAATAAAATACCCAGGATTTTTATTTTCAGAGACACACTCACCAAGGCAGTGCGGATGGCTTCGCCATCGGAGATGGCCAGCATATGCACATGGGACTGTTCGGAAATATTCAGCTGATAGCCACGGCGGGCAACCGTCTTGAGTTGAATTTCGGGATAGGGTTCCAGTTTCTTTCTGAGAATACTGATGCATTGGGTCAGTGAGGTCAGCGCCACCACCCGCTCCGGCCAACCTACAGCCAGCAACTCATCTTTTCCAAACACGTTTCCCGGGGCAGACAACAGGTGTGACAATACCTGAGCCTCAGAAAACGACAGGACGATTTCTGAACCATCGCGTTGATCCAGCAAGTGTTTTGCCTTGGTATCCAACGCCAAATAGGGAGTCAGCTGTTGCATTGGCACTCCGAAAAGTCACTCCAGAAGATTTGACTGCCCCCATTCACGGGAGCTTGAGGATAGGTTATAAGTTTAACCTGAGTGCAACAGGCAGAATGTGATACTTATATCAATTAACAATTTGTTTTCGTTAAATAAAAACTATCTAATACAGCAAACTCCAATAGCAGATTCACAGCGGCCTGCGCTGAAAACTGTAGCGGCACAGCCAAGATAACAACAACAGCCAGCCAAAGAGTATTCCCAGTAACCAGGGCCAGGTCGGCACACCACTGGCCAAGCCCAGAAAACTTTGATTGAGCAAGCGAAACACACTGGCCGGGTTCAGCAACATCAGCCACTGCAATCCCGACTGCCCAAGGGTATCGGCCGCAACCACGGCCAATACCAGCAAGGCCAGATCATAGAGCAGCACCAGCAGCAGCCAAAACAGCATCAGCAGCGCCAGTGCCTGAGCCTTCTGTTTGACCTGCATGCTGACCCAGTAGCCTAAAAGCATAAACACCAACCCGAGCAACCAGGCGCTGGCCAGCAAGAGGGCAAGGGCCGCGGGCAACTCGACGCTACGATATTCCTGAGCCAATACCGGCAGTAACCCCAAAGGCAAGCCAAACCCCAGCAGCAAAGCCAGCAGCAGGGCGCCGCCCTGCCCCATCAGTTTGCCGGCCAGCCACTGACTGCGGCTCAAGGGGTAGGTCAATAGCAATAACAGGGTGCCGGCTTCGGCCTCCCCCACCACGGCATCGAAACTCAATAGCAGCGCCAGCAGCGGTACCAGGAAGACACTTAAGGTTAAAAGAGAGTTGAACAACTGCGGCAGCGCCTGCCAACGAAACTCACCGCCTAAGGCCCCGGCGCCGAAAATAACCGCAGCCGCCAACAGGGTAAACAAACAGCAAGCCGTTTGCAGCCAGCGGCTCCGCAGGCAATCTTTGAACTCCTTGGCGGCAACGATAAATAACGGATTAGGCCGCTGGGATGTCAATGCTTCATTTTCTCTGACAAGTTGCATCAGGCGGCCTCCCCGAATCTTTTAGGCGCGACATTCCGGCGATTTGAGTCAAGCGGTGCCATAAAATGATGAAACAGTTCACCGAGGGATGCCGGAGGCAACTGAAAGTCAAAGCAGCGGTATTGCTCCGTCAGTATAGCTATCGCCTCCGGCACGCTGGCCTTAGCCTGTTTCAACCGGCCAGCGGAAAAGCTCGGCCCCAGCACGGGATCGCCACTGAGGTCCAGCCGAGATGGCACCAGGATTTCCTGTGGTAAGTCAGCCTCTTGCCTCAGGTTATCCAGGCTTCCCAGCGCCCGCATCCGGCCATTTGCCAGCATGAGCGCCAAGTCAAGATGCGGCTCAACCAAAGCCAGTTCATGGGTGCAAACCACTATGGTGCAACCTTGCTGTTTCAGCGCCGCCAATTGGGCATACATGAGCGCCGAGGCCGAGGGGTCCAGGCCTACTGTCGGTTCATCGAGCAACAGTAATCTGGGGCGGCTCAGTAGCGCCTGCGCCAACCCAAGTCGCTGTCTCTGGCCCTTGGAACACTGTCCCAACCTGCGTTTTACCAAGCCATCCAGTTCAAACTCAACCAGCAGCTCTTTGACTCTGGCCGCACCTATGCCCTTGATCCCGGCGAAATAATTCAACAGTTCGCCCAAGGGCATATTGTCGTAGAAGCTGACGTTCTCCGGCAGATAACCCACCTGCATTGGGCTTTCACCGGCAGCCTTGCCGAGAATCTTCAGCTCGCCACCGGCGGGTTTCAGCAGCCCCAGCAGCAGTTTGATCAGGGTCGATTTGCCAGCACCATTATGGCCCAGCAATGCCAGCAACTTACCCTGGGGCAGCTGCAAGCTGATATCCTCCAGCACAGGCCTGTCGCCACGGACATAGGCCAGTTGCCGACAATCAATGCTGGGCATAGTGCTTCTCCTCGTCACTCTGTTGCGAATTGGTTTTCATCTCTTGTTTCGGCCTAATATCAATGGGCTGCAACAAAGGAAAACTGTCGCGAACACCTATATCCTCGGCCAGTGCCAGTTGGCGCTGCAGCCAGCGCAGCAAGAGCACCACAGGGCTGTCCATCAACCATCTGGCCTCGGGGTAAAGCCAAAACAGCCTGTCCAGGGCATCGTTGGGCAGATAGGGGGTATCGCCTATGCCATCACCATCGAGATCCCAGCCCTGATAGCTGCTCCAATAGTTGCCCTGTCCCAGAAGGCTCCACTCCTGCGATTTACTGCCGACATAACGCACCTGAGTCAGATTGTTTTCTATGTTGTTGCGCCACAGACTATTGCCCTCACCGCCCAGGGCAACACTGATACCGGTATCGCTGTTACCGAAATGGTTATGGCTGATACGGTTGTCGGCGGCGCCGTAGATAAACAGCCCCTTGCCTTCACTGGCGATGGCGGGATCGCCTTTGGGGTTGTGAATAGTCGCCACCCGGTTATGGTGCACCTCGCTCTGCTGTGTCACATTGAGCAAGATACCAAAATCGATTGCGGCACTGACTTGATTGTGTTCCAGGGTGATCCCCTTGGAGCTCATCAGCGCATAGCCGCCCTGTAGCCACTTGGCGCTGTTGTTCCAGGCACTGTCATTGCGGGTATACATATAGTGAATGCCATATTGCTGGCGGCTGAATTGATTGTGGCTGACCCGGCTGGCGTCGACGTTTTCCAGATAGATACCGTCGCGCACCGAAGCTATCTGATTGTGGTGCAGCTCGGGGGCATCAACATATTTGAGAAAGATGCCGTCACCTCTGTCCAGCAGATAACGCCTGTCGTCACCGCTTATACGGCAGTATTCCACTTCCGGGCGTTTGAGCTGCTCGCCATGAATGCCAAATCCAGGCCCCGACAGCTCAAGCTGCAGTAGGCGGACATCATCTGCCCCCGGCAGCAGGCGCACCCCGGAATCATGTTCATAAAGATCGCCGCCCCAGTTACGTATCTCAAGCCCCTGCAGGCGCACGCCGGCGGCCTTGATAGTCACGGCGCTGCCTTTACCGCCGGCATCGATTATGGTGCCTGGCTCACCGACAATGGCGATAGCCTTGTCGATCACCAGCGGCCCCAAATACTCGGCGGCAGAGAGAGTCAGCACCTCGCCTTCACTCAGTGCATCTATGCGTGCCTGCAGCGGGCTTTGGCCGCCAAGGCAGCCAAAAGAGAGCAGCATCAGCGCCAGCAGGGTGCGTAACATCTGTCTCAGTTGGCTCCTTCCAGCAGTTCCAGGGTGACCTCTTCATAGGCCAGTACCCGGCCACCCCAGGCTTCGGCGAAAGCCTTTGCCGCTTCCTTGGTTGAAAACGGTGCAACGGCAGGCCCCATCACTCCCTTCTTGCTGGTGCCATAGACATACCAGGCCTTGGTGGCATCGATAAAGGCGTTGTCATCCGGCTGCTCCCAGTCGGTTGTGCCCATGTCATGAACAAACATAGCGGCAATACGGCGTTGATTTTCCGGTTGCAGCGCAAAGCTGAACATGTCGCGGCTGGAGCAGAACTTGGGCACGGCATCACTGTCTTTGAGCATAAGTTGGCCCTTGGGCCCAGGGTATTTGGTGATCATCATGCCGCACATATGGCACCTGTCATGCTGTTTCAGGTGCTGGGCGTGATGTTCATGATTGTGGCTCTGCGCCGGTGTGCATCCGGGCAGCCCCAGCAGCAGGATGGGAATGGCGATGGCCAGCAGTGTCTTTTTCATCTTTCTCTCCAATCAATAGATTCAACGCCTCGCCGGGGCCTTGCAGGGACAACCCATTTGGCGAGGGTTGAAAAATCACTCGAGTCGGCTGCGGGCGTTGGCAATGGCATATTGCAACGCCTCACGATCCAGTTGCGTATTGTTGCTGTCCAGCAGCAGTTGCCAGTGGCCTATGGCCTCGGCATATCTTTGGTTGAGGAAGGCATCATTGGCCAGCAGCAGCCGGGTGCCGGGGTCGGCACTATCCAGCGCCAGGGCCTGTTCGACCCAATCCTGGGATTCCGGCAACCACTGGCGTTGATCTCGGTAATAGGCGGCTTCGGCCAACTGCCCCAGTAAGGCGGCGCTCTTGCCCTGAAGCTGCAACAGCTGCTTCAGGGTAGCCACCGCATCCAGATACATGCCGCCGCGCACATAGGCCTGGGCCAGCTGTTGCATCAGGGCACTGTCTTGTGGCGCATCGGCACTGGCGCGTCTGAGCCGGACAATTTCGGCGGCCAGCAGGTAGTCTATGCTGTCGTCGGCCTCGGCCGACTGCCAATCCTGGTAGCGGCCGGTATAGGAGTAAGTCCCAAGACTCAGGCCTATGATCAGCAGCGGCAGCAGACTCCAGTGCCACAGGGCAGGAAGAACTCTGTCCCCGCGGCAGGTTTGCCACTGATAGAGGGCAAACAGGCTCATAAATGCCAGGCTCAGCAGGGCCAGTCCCAACCAGAGCGGATTAGCCATAGTGCCTCCTGTCAACCGTGGCCAGGCATTGGGTGCTTACTGTCTTTACCCGGCTTTTCGACCTTGACCAGCTCGACTTCAAACACCAGAGTGGCCTGCGGCGGGATCACCCCGGGGGCCTGCTCGCCATAGGCCAGCTTGGCAGGGATCACAAAACGGAACTTAGACCCTTCGGGCATCAGTCTCAGGCCTTCTTCCCAGCCGGGGATCACTGTCATCAGCGCGAAACGGCCGGCGGCCTTGTTTTTGTTGCTGTCTTCAAACACAGTGCCGTCGATGAGCTTGCCGACATAATTGACTGTCACCACATCTTCCGGGTTAGGCTTCTTGCCCTTGCCCATGCTCAGCACTTCGTACTGCAGGCCACTGTCGGTAACCTTAACGCCGGACTTTTTCTTGTTCTCGGCCAGGAAAGCTTCGCCGGCCTTGAGGTTTTCCTCGGCCAGTTTGTCGAAGCGCGCCTCTCTTTCTTCATTGAGGGCGATGGCTCTTTGGTTGAGCAGATCCAGGATCTGTTCATCTGTCAGTTGCTGCTTGTCTTTAAGAGCATCGGTAAAGCCGGTGATCAGCAGCTCCATATTGACTTCGGCGCCCAGCTCCAGCTGTTGGTAAACCTGGCCCGAAATATAGTTGCCCACTGAAGCACCCAGAGCGTAGGAGGTCTTGTCTGTCTCTGTCTTCAAGTCAGCCGCCAGCGCGGGCAGGCTCAGACAAAGCGAGAGGGAAATAGTAGTAGCAAGTTTTTGTAATTTCATGGTTTTCATCCTGCAATTTCTAAATTCAATGCCCAAATAATCTATTTTCAAGGACGCTCAATCGGCCGTCCGGAAATACGCCAGCCATAGATACCATCCGGCATCTGCCTGACATCGGTATAACCCAGTTTCATCACCTCTCTGGCGGCCACATTGCTGGCGGTGCAGAGGCGGTTGGCACAGTAAAACACCATGGTGGTGTCCTTGTTTTCCGGCAACAAGGTCTTCCAGTTATTGACGTTGAAGTAGATGGCGCCGGGAATGAAGCCATCCCCCCATATCTCCAGAGTGTTGACGTCATAGAAGATCACTCCGGGCTGGCTGAGCAGCATCTCGGCCTCACGCATGGAGATCTGGTTGAGTATCTCTTCGTGGTAAGGGGCAGGAACCAGATCCCCGCCACCGCCGGCCAACACCGCCGGTGTCGCAACCATAAATGCCAGTGGCAGCAAGGACTGTTTCAGCGCCTGTTTCAATGAGAGTCGGACTCGCATCTTTATCCTCCATTAAAGGCTCCGGACGAGCGCCCGGAGCCTGAGTTGCCTAATTACAGCGAGGCTGTCTTGGTGCCTTTGCCGTCGGCGATGGCTTCAGCCTGAGTCACATAAGTGACAGCTGCATCCATACGCTTGACTGCGTAACGGGGAGCGTGAACCCCCCAGGAACCGTCTTTACGAATAAACTCAACTATGTCGCGGGCCTTGTCGGTCAGCAGCAGTACCTGAGTCTTGTCTTCGATAGACAGCTTGTTCTTGGCGACCTTGCGATCAACACGCTTGAGCGCTTCTTCCACTTTCGCCAAGCTGTCTTTAACAGGTGTCTGCCACTTCATGACCTTGCCGTAGATCTCTTTCTGATCCTTGAAGTGCAGGCCCTTGCTCAGCTCAGACTGGAACTGGCTGTGACAACCTTTACGCTCAACTACATCGTGGTCAGAGATAGAGGTACGGGCACAGGTCCACATTAGGTCGAGATAGCCGTGACCATTCTCATCCTTGGCCACAGTCCAACCTTTAGTGGTGGATTTGCGAGGTTGACCTTCGGGTGGGTTAAGGGTCTTGCGATCCGGGCTGACATCAATCTTCCACAGGTGAGACTTACGCACTGCGTCGAAACCGGCCATATCCGGATACTGAATCGCGGTGAAGTTCTCACAGCTGCCCATGTTGGGCATGTGACAGCTGGTACAGCTGTTCTTGGCGTGGGTACCTGTATTGGCTGCCATTTCGGCCTGAACCTGGTGACAGTCAACACAGTCTTTCTTGATGGCAGGCTTGGTATAACCTGATTTCCAGTCATTGCTGGTGACTTCGTGTGGATCGTGACAGGTAGAACAGCGCATGCCCTTGTCATAGTGAGAAGACATGAACATCTGTGAACCTTCGGTACCACAGGAAGGACAGGCGGACTTCATCTTGACGTTGAAGGCATATTCCAGCTTTTCTTTGCCTTGCTCTGTCTCGGCCAGCTCATCGATATAGTTGAAACGCTGGTGACAACGTTCACAATTGGAAGGCATGCCGCCACCGTTACCACCATCCAGGTGACCACCGGCGCCGTGACACTCTTCACAAGCGATACCACGGCTGATGGTGTGTTCCTGCAGCTTCTTGGGATCGCCAAGAGCATCCAGGTATTCCTGCTTGTTCTTGAAGTCAAACTTGAAGCTGTGGCAAACCTCGCAGTAGGAACTGGCAGGCTGGAACAGGAACTCTTTCTTGTACTTGGCACCGTAGGAGGTCATGCCCCACTGGTGAGAACCACTGGCGCCGAAGTCTTCCATCTTGGTGGGGAAGTCAGGAATCACCTTCTGGATCTTCTTGGCCATTTCCGGGGTCAACCATTCGGCCCAACCACGGGAGAACTGGTTACCACCGGCAACCATGGTACCTGTACCGTCTTTCAGCAGACCGCCCTCAATATGGTAGGAACCACGCACCAGGAAGCTGTCGATATAGCCATACTTGGTTCTTGGAGTACCGACTGTGGCGTAGATAGCATCCGGAGTAATGCCGTCAGGCAATACGGAAGCATCAGAACCATACAGCTTTTTCTTCAGATCATTGTCCACTTCCGGGTGTTCACCGGGGAAACGTATGGTCTTGGCGTGACGCGAGCGCTGCCACTTCTCATACTGCACCGCGTGACACTCACCGCACTTCTCAGGGCCAACAAATTTATTGGGGAAATCGAGAATAGACTTGGCCGCCAAACGATACTGCACCGCAGAGGGGCGTCCCACCCGCTTGCTGTACTTCTGGCCGTTACCTTGGTCCATGTACTCTTCACCGCGGTCACTGACCTTGTACATACCAATTAACTTGCCCTGCTCCTGATACTTGAACACAGGGTGATTCTGGAACAGGTAGTCGAACAGCTCTTTTTCCTGAACGATATAGTCCTGCAGCGTCTTGACGCCGTTTACCTTTTCCATGCCGTTGGGATTGGCGATCACCTTCTGCGCCGACTCTCCCATCTGCTTATTGCCGTGACCTGGTTTATCTGCCGCGAGCGCACCAGCCCCGCTGACGGCAGTTAAACAAAACAACATGCTGAGTGTTGTCCTTTGTTGCCATCGTCTCATCATATACTCCTGAATTTGTCGTCGGTTATTTCACAAACGAACTTGTTATTGCCGGCTTGACCGGTCACGACTCATTCTTCATATGTACAAGGACAAAAAGCTGCGCCAGAGCACAGCTCGCCCCCGCTTGAGAACTCAAGAAAGCAACACCTTACATTTACCTTTAAAAACAGTAACTTTAATCTTGAACAACAGAACTATTCAGTTCTTTTTTTGAGCGTTTTATTTCTCAAAAAACCTCAAAACCCCGGCTGAAAATTGAAAAATGCCGCACCGGCAAACATAGGCTGATAAAGGCGTGACAGATCACAGAGCCAAAGGGGTAATAACCCTAGTCTCAGTGCCATAGATCCATTTCCGGGAGATCCCGGCATAACAAGAGAGCGGCCATGTTTTCCATCACCATGTTGCCCGAACTGGGACACTTCCTGCTGATCCTGGGCGGTAGTTGTGCCTTGTTTGGCACCTTGCTTGCGCTGCTCAAATATCGCAACCCAGGTATCGAATGGCCACTGCGGCCACTGCTGCTGGGGCAAGCGCTGGGACTGACAGGCGCCATACTCCTGCTGGCATTGGCGTTTATCCTCAACGACTTCTCTGTGGCTTATGTGGCCAACAACTCCAATTCGGCCCTGCCGCTGTTTTATAAAGTGGCCGCAGTTTGGGGCAGCCATGAAGGGTCTTTGCTGTTTTGGATGACAGTAATGGCACTATGGGCCTGGCTGGGGTTGCCGAGGCGCTCGCGAGATCAGAACTATCTGTTGATGTTGCACGGTAGCTGTTCGGCGATTCTCTGTGGCTTTGTCTTTTTTATGTTGCTATACGCCAATCCCTTTGCCCGCCTGCTACCGGAAGTGCCGATAGAAGGACGCGATCTCAGCCCCATGTTGCAGGACATAGGCCTTATCCTGCATCCGCCACTGCTGTTTCTTGGCTATGCAGGCCTTGGGATCTGTTTTTGTATCGCGCTGGCATTGCTTGTCAGCCACAAGTTCAACGCCGCCCGCCTTGGCAAGCTCAAGCGCCATCTGCTGCTGACCTGGGTGTTTCTCACCGCGGGTAATGCCCTCGGATCCTGGTGGGCCTATAACGAGCTGGGCTGGGGCGGTTGGTGGTTCTGGGATCCGGTGGAAAATGCCGCCTTTATTCCCTGGCTGGTGACCACAGGCGCGCTGCACTGCCTGTTGATCAAAAACCACAACCCTTTGGCACAGCTCTCGGCCCTGGCACTGGTGTTGCTGGGCTTCAGCCTGTGCCTGCTGGGCACCTTTATTGTGCGCTCCGGCATTATTCAGTCTGTGCATGCCTTTGCTGCCGATCCCGAGCGCGGGGTGATCATTCTATTGCTGTTGCTGCTCTACGGAGGCGCCGGTTTCAGCCTGTTTGGCCTCAGATGTCGCCATCACTGGCAACCGGGCAAGCTGGCACCACTTGGCCGGGACGGTCAGCTGTTGCTCGGCAGCCTGATCTTGCTGACCATGGCGCTAACGACCCTGTTGGGTACCCTTTACCCGCTTTTCTATCAGGCACTTGGCCTGGGAAGCCTGTCGGTAGGGGCGCCCTACTTCAATACTCTGTTTGTGCCCATGTTGGCGCTGCTGCTCTTGCCCCTGGCGCTAAGCACCCTGCCCCATATGGCGCCGAGGCGCCTGGGACTGCTGGCGCTGGTCACTATAGCTGCAACCGCTCTGGCACTGTTTTTCGAGGGCAGCCTCGACCCTTGGCTACTGGCGGGCGGTGCAATGAGCCTCTTTCTGCTCTGCACCCTGCTGCTTTATCTATTGCCGCTGGGCCAGATTGCCGGTAAGCGCCGCAATATTCCCATGTTGCTGGCCCACACCGGCCTTCTTGTCAGCATCATGGGTGCTACCGGAGTCAGTTGTTTCGAGCAGCACTCTCTGCTGCGTATGGGCCCGGGCCAAGGCAGTATTCTGGGCGACTACACCTTTATCTATGAGCAGACCCGTTTGCTGGACAAGCCAGCCTACCGCGGTGAACAGGCAGTAATTCGGGTTGAGCGCAATGAGCAACTGCTTACTTACCTCTATCCGGAGCGTCAGGAATTCAACTCCAACGGCATGTCGCTGTCCCAGGCTGCCATCTATCGCGGGGCCTTTGGCGATCTCTATGTCTCCATGGGCACCCAACTGAGTGATGAAGAGTTTCTGGTACGTCTCAGCATCAAGCCGCTGGTGAGTTGGATCTGGCTCGGCGGTGGTTTGATGGCCATTGGCGGCCTACTGGCCCTCGGAAGCCGACGACGCCTGCTGCAAACCGATGTATTAACCGCCTCAGGGAGACTTCAACATGATTAAGCTAATGCTGCTTGGATTATGGCTCAGCTTGGGTTGCGCCGAAGCCCAGGCGACCGACATGGATATTGCCCGTCTCAGCATAGATATTTCCAAGGAACTTCGCTGCCCCATGGCCACCAACCAAAACCTGTTTGAGTCGGAAACCGCCATTGCCAGCGAGCTCAAGGCGCAGATCTATCTGATGCTGCAGCAGGGCAAGAGCCGGGAAAAGATACTCGACTTTATGGTGGAACGCTATGGCGAGCAGATCCGTTATCAACCCACGCTGAACGCAGGTACGGCGCTGCTGTGGTTGGGGCCAGTACTCTTGCTGCTGGTGCTCCCCGGCGTGTTGTTGTTTTTCGGCCGCAGCAACAATCAATCCCCTCACGATCAGGAGAATCCATCTTGAGATCCTATTTGCTTCTATGTCTTGCCCTGTTGCTGCCGCTGTCGGCCCAAGGGGGCATAATGCAGCACAAGGCTTATCACACAGGTGAACCTGTGCCAAACAAGCCTATGATTATGCGTGAATTTGTTGAAATGCAGCACGCCAGAAAGGTGGCAAAGGTGACCTTTGCCGATCTGCAGGGTAACCCCAAAACCTTGGCTGAATATCAAGGACGTTTGGTGCTGCTGAATCTCTGGGCCAGCTGGTGCCCGCCCTGCCTGCGTGAGATGCCGGCACTGGCCAAGCTGCGCAGTAAACTGCAGGGCAGCAGTATTCAGATAGTGCCGCTGTCGATAGATGAAGATCCGGCTGCTGTGGCCCCTTTTCTGGCCAAGCATGAGCTCAAGTTGGATGACAGCTGGATAGACAGCAAGAAAGAGATAGAGAAGATCATGCCGGCCAATGTGGTACCGGCAACTTATGTGTTTGATCCCAATGGTAACTTAGTCGGCTTTATCCGTGGCTATCTGGACTGGGATGACCCGGATATCGCCGACTATCTGTTGCGCTTTGCCGCCAAGTATCAGGCGCTGGCCCAAAGCAAAGTGCCACAGTAAACAGTGCAACCGTCCCGGAGCATCTCCCAAGTCACTCCGGGCCACCTTAGGCAAATCTCTCCGCCATACTTTTTGCCCGCTTTCCCGTCACGCACGCCAATTTTTGTCGGGAAAGCCTTTTTTCTCAGAAACGATCGAAACTCACTTCCACCGGAACGCCCTCAATCGCCAAAGGCAGGCTCTGATGCAAAGCAAGCGTGACCTTGAGTGCCGGTTTGTCACCATCGAAAGGACCAGACAGCTGCTTGGGCACCTTGCCCACCAATTCGGTCGGTTCTTTAATTTCGGCGCGGATCCGGGTTCCATTGGGCAGTTTGACACTGGCCTGCTGTCCCTGAGCAACATAGTTGAGATACTTGGGCGCCAGATAACAGACCACCACAGGCTGTGCCCGCCCCGACAGCCAAAGCATAGGCTGCTGCTCGGCTATGGTTTCCCCCTGCTGCACCAAAACATCGGCTACCCGGCCGGCAAACGGCGCCTGTATGGTCAACTGCTGGCGTTTGGCCTGCAGCTCAGCAAGCTTTAGCAGCAGGCTGTTGCGACTCTGGGCTATCACCCCCGCCTCCCGCTCCTGCTGCTGCAACTGCCTTTGCTGCAACAGCTCGGCCCTGGCCTGCTCCAGCGCCATTCTGGCACTGGTATGGGCCTGCATCACCGCCGCCATATCTGCAGTGGGAACCACCCCCTGCTTACGAAATGACTCGAACTGCGACAATAGTTCATCCTGACGCTTTACCCCCTGCTCGGCCACCAGCACCCGTTGTTCCAGTTGCCCCAGAATAGCCAGGTCCTGCTCCAGCGATGGCGGTGTCAGCTCGGCCAACTGGCGCTGTAACTCGTCAATGCTGGCGTCCAGACCGGCATCGACCCTACTCCCGGGTTGTACCGAAAGCTCCAGCAATCGGCCCTTCTGCATTGCCCGCATCTCCAGCGGCTCAGAGGTCAGTATTCCCGGTGCCAGCACAAACAGGCTGGGGCGCAGCAACACCCAAAGCAGCAAGACCACAGGGGCGATAACCAGCAATAGCAGCAGATACCAACGCCATTTCATTCCGCCCCGTTTTGCCGGGGCATAGTCCACCTTTAAACCTTGATCCCGGGTGGGTTGTTGCGCCTTGGCAGCCGCTTGATAAGTCACTTTCACTAAAATTTTCTCCCGCGTTTCAGCACCCACCAGGGAGCCATGGAACTCTCTTCATGTGAGCGTCTGACCACTTCATTAAGCAAGGCAAACAAGCAGATACTGCGCATAAACAAGGCGTAGAAGGGATAAAGCGGCAACCAGAGCAGCAGCTTCAGGTCCTGACGTGGCCGCTCGGAAATCGCTACCAGTACCAGCAGATAGAAGAACAGCAAGAATCCCAAATATCCCAGGTAGATGGTCAGGGCAATGGTTGTCAAAAACTGCCAGGGGTACGCCAGTGCTATCCCTAAGCTGTAGAGCAGGATGACAAAGGGCATCAGCACGTTTTGCAAGAAGCCGTAGACCAGAGTAAAGGCGAAGGTGGCGCCCCCCAGAAGCCCGGGGGTAAAGGCCGGCCAGTGCTTGCGAAAGTAGAGAAACAAAAGGTCGCCATCCCAACGTAATCTTTGCCAGACAAGCGTCTTGAGATCCATGGGGGCATCGGTATGCCCTATGGCCAGCGTGGCAAAGGGAATGCGCCAATTGGGATGACGGCCGAAGTACTGTTTGAATCTCAGCGTCAGATCCAGATCCTCGGCGGTATGGGTATCCCAGCCGCCGATTTTGACCAGCAAGTCACGGCGAAAAGCGCCGAATGCTCCTGAGATATTGTTGAGCAGATTCCAATGCCCAAGACCGGTCTTGCCGCCTTGCATGGAGATCAAATATTCAATCGCCTGCATCCGGGTCCACAGCGAATCATCGACATTGCGCACCCGCAAAGAGCCACCGACTGCCGGCACATTGGGATCGGCGAACAGCGGCACGATTTGGGAAACCATATCATTGTCGAACGAAGTGTCGGCATCGGCATTCATTACCAGCTCGCCGCTGGCCCTGGCCAAACCGGCATTCAGAGTCGAAACCCGGCCACCACGTTGCCACTTGGGCAGCACGATAATCTCCCGCCCCGGGCGGCGGCATTGTGCCGCTGCTGCCTTGGCGACCTCGAAGGTTTCGGCGTTTTGCACCGCGCCGTCAACCACGGCAATAATCTCCATCTCCCCCGGGTAGTCCTGTTCGGCCAAGGTGGCTATGGTTTGCCGCACCGCTTCTTTCTCGGCATAGCAAGTAATGATGCAACTGACCTTGGGTCGATAAGCCTTCTCAACCTTGGGGCGGCGGAACGTTTGCCAATGCCAGCCGATGACGCCTGAGACCACTATCAGCATCAATGGCATTTCGTAGAGAAAAATCATCGGCACCAGCCAGAGAAACAGGCTGACGTCTGTCGCCAGGTTGTGCCAAATATCCAGGCTCATAAAAGCCAGGGTATTGAACTCACTCACCGTCCAATACCTCGGCCTGCTGCAGACGGCTGGCTAACCAGGATTCAACTTCGGCACCAAGTTGTTGATCCGGCAGGCTGACCGCCTTGAGCCTTAACCTCAACTCTCCCTCTGGCACGCTGTCATTGAGCCGCTGTAGTTTTTGCTTCAATGCCGGTAACTGTGACTCGCCAGTGTAAGGCAATAGTAACAAGACGCCTTGGTCATCATGGCTGCTGCAGGCATCGGTCACCCGAACCAGGCTCAACAAGCGCTGCTTGAGTGCATCGAGCAGAGTCAAGGCGCGGGCTTCTCCGCTGCCGGCCAGATCCGGCGCCAACGCCTCCAGATCCAATACCAACAACAGGTGCTCATGGCCATGACGCAGTGCCAACTGATTGTGCCACTGCAGTAACCAGAGGAAGTGAGCCCGACTCATCTGTTCGCCAAGCGCGGCAAACAGTTGCTGCTGAACCCCATGGCGCACCAGTTCCCTTCCCTGCTCCGCCAGTTCAAAGTCAGAGATGCGACGTATGGTCAGCTCGTCCGGTTGATGTCCATGACCACAGTGCAGACAAACTGCCTCGACCTTGGCCTCCAAAAACAGGCTATTACAGCTATTGCAGTGTTGGTTTTCTATTGGTCTGTCATAGTCGACACCTATATGCCGCAGCCGCTGCAAACAGTTAGGGCAACTGAGTCCGCCACTACGACTGAAGGCTTGCTGACTATCCACATGACCACAGTTAAAACAGTGCAAACTGGTCTGCATATCAATTTCTATGCTGCGGCACTGGGGACAGAGATCGATATAGTTGAGGTGCCCTGAGTCGCACTTGCTGCATAGCCTGACTCTGTCCTTCAGCTTGGTGGGTGCCAGCCAATGCCGGTTCAATAATTTATCCAACAGCAGTTGGCTTGCCTTTGCTGACCCCGTCAATAGCTGCAGCAGTGGATACTCATAAAGATGTGGCTTTTCCGGCGTAGCCACAGGTTGTAAACGATATTCAGGAAATAACCACATAAAACTCAACAGCCGATAACTGACATCATCCTGGCTGGGTAATTTAATTAAGCTCTTCCTTTGCCAATAATTTTCCAACTCTTGTTTGAAGTCAGGCTGAAATAAACCATTGGCCAGATATTCAGAGAGAGGGCTTGGCGTTATCACTTTGATCATGGCCATAAAGCTTGATGGCTGGCATCTCAGCTGAATCAGCGCTTGGTCCTGAGCTTCAGCCGGCAGGTTCAGGCAGATGACTTCATAATCAAGACCGGCAGCCAAGAAGTCACTAACATCATTAAACACTTCAAAATCAGTGCTATAACTTTCTGAATTTCGAAAGCCAATCCAACAGGGGATGGCCTGTGCCTCAACACTGATATCGGCTCTGGTAATGGACATATAAATCTCGGCAACGACAAGCCCGCCAATGAAAGATGAAAACATCCTTGGCGAAGTTTGTACGAATCAATTAGAATCTATTTTTAAGCGCTGGAGATTATATAACCAAAAAAAACAAAACCGCCAATATTTTGACGAAAAAAGAGAGCCTGCCACTTTATTATTCAGAACAACTCATAATTAATTATATTTAAAATAAAACTCTGAAATATACTTAATTATCCCTAAACAATATCCTTCTTTTTATCTCCAAAAGTATCAAACTGTATCCTTCAATTCAGTTTCAAAACCATCCACTTTTATATCCTGCTGTTTGCCACTGATGGGATCGATAAAGCGCAAGCGACAAGCCATCAGCTTGAGGGGCTTATTGAAATTATCTTCGCTCCTGGGTTGCAGTTCGGGGTAAAACCTGTCGTTCAGCAGTGGCATTCCAAGACTCTGCATATGCAGCCTGAGTTGGTGAGTCTTGCCGGTAATTGGACTCAGACTGAACAGCCCCATATCGCCATTAACGGCGATGAGACTGATTTCCGAGTGACTGTTGGCCTCACCCTCTGCCAAGCGCATAATAAAACTGGGCTCGCCCTTGATGAGGCGATTTTTCACTGTCCAGTGCAGCGGCAGGCTAAGTTCGCCAGTTGCCAATCCCGCCTGAAGCTCAGGAGTCAGCCGCGCCAGCGCCTGGTAGTCCTTACGTATCTGGCCTTCACGGAACAGAGCATGATAGGCATGCCGGGTTTCGGGATCGGTGGACATCAGCATGACTCCGGCCGTTTCTCTGTCCAGCCTGTGCGCCGGCGCTATGGTTTCTATCCCGGTTCGGCGCCTTAACCTATGCACCAGGCACTCGTTGACATAGTTGCCGCTGGGAGTCACAGGCAAAAAGTGCGGTTTGAACACCAGAATGCTGTGCTCGTCCTGAAACAGGATCCGCTCTTCAAAAGGGATCCGGGTTTCTTTGGGGACTTCACGGTAATAGTAGACCCTGGCGGTAGGCCGATAAGGGGTATCAGCCTGGATAGGCTCACCATTTTGCCAGTGTACCTTGCCGGCAGCGACCCGTTCACGCCAGACATCGGCATCGATGCGCCTGAAATGGTCGATAAGAAAGGCCAAAACAGTGGCTTTGTCGGTCACATCCCTTGGCAAGACTACATAGGAGGGCTGTGCGGCTCTGTCTGTTTGGCTCATAACTCTTCCGGCAAAATAAAAATGGCGACTCAGGGCCGCCATTCTACTCTATCTACCTTAAATTATTCGAGGCAGGTACACTCAAAGCTGCTGCTGAACATGGGACTTAATCAACTTGAGCACAAAGTCCATGGTCTTGTGGCAATCAGGTTGATTCAACAACAGCTGTTTGTCCTTGTTGTATAAGGGCAAAACTTCCAACCAACGCTGGCTAACCCAAGCGGCATCATCCAGATGCACTTCTGATGAGTAGAGCCCGCGCAAGTCCGGGTTGACCTCATAAAACTGCTCCAGCGCCGCGCTGATAAGGGTGAACTCGCCCCGAATAGGCTCCTCGGCCCAGTTGGGACAATCCATGACCTCGGCCAGCCAGCGGCCATCTTTTTCCTGTTTGGCGGACAGGACTTTGACCCTTTGCTTGCCTTCCAGGGTGATACTCAGCGAGTCATCTTCCAACTGATTGAAGTCGATGAGCTCGCAGCGAGTGGCAATGGGGAAACTGGGCGGCATGGCAACGCTGTTACGCATTCCGAAAGCCAGCGGATATTTCCCCTTCAGGACATCGGCCACCATGCTCAGGGTGATGGGGTCAAGGATCCTGATCTCAAGCCGTCCACCTGGCAACAACAAGGCATCATAGGTCAGTAACGCCATTTCCTGTGTATGCATAGCAACCTCCTTCCCCTCGGGGAGTGAGTAACCGAAAGCGAACCTGAGGTTCAACATTCGCTTTAAAGTCTAGCAGTTGCTGAAATTTCATCCATTGGCAATTTGGGCTAGTCCTTAGGTCTGCTAATGAATTAGACAGGCGTTGAGTGGGTTTTGTTGCAAGCTTGCTTACAGAGGCTCCAGCCTTTGGGCTATCCTGCCACCGAGAAATACCTCGGCAAATTCATCAGCCAATCTGTTACTCATATCGGCGGCGCGGCGCCAATATTGAGTACGACTGGCGGTATCCAAGGTTTCAAAGTCCTTGCGATCCGGAATTTTGCCATAGGGCAACGAAGCGACAAATTCCTCGGTGGGAGCCAACACCAAAGCATTATGATAACGGCGCTTGGCCCGGCGCCATGGCAGGGATTTATCGAACCATCCCGGCGCCATATGGGGATAAAAATGCGGATACAGGGTCAACCCCGGCGCCCGTGACAGCGGCAGGTCGAAGTGGTAATCAGTGATGCCGCCATCATAGAAGTGCCCGCTGGTCACACCGCTGATTTCGGTTACCGGTGACAGCAGCAGTGGAATAGAACCTGTAGCCAGCAATACGGCTTCGATATTGTCACTGCTGAGCAAGGCGCTGTCTCCCGGGAGATCTTTCAACTGAGCGAAGGGAGAACCCTCTATGGCAGAGGCAAATACCAGACGCTCAAAGTGCCACCCCAAGGTGCGGCGACTGACAAGGTTGGTCATGGCGGTAGCGCCCAGGCCTGCCGCCAGCGCCAACTTGCTGCCGGCCCGGTTCAAGTGACGGGCGCGGCACACCACTATGTGACTGCGAATATGCGGCTGTTTGAGGATCTCTTCGGTGCCGCTTGAGCCTAAAATCCCGCTGACTATACCGCGGACCTGGCGGCTGACCTCTTCCCGGCTCGGACGGGTTTCATAGCGCTGGCCTATGTAGAGTTGTTCCAACCTTTGATAAGCCGCCAGCGGATCTGCCTGAGCCAGACAGGCCAAACGCCAGGCTCCGGATGAAGCGCCAAGAGTGTAAAGCGGTGTCTGCCTCTGTTTGAAAAACTCGCCAAACAAGTATTTGTCGAGCCCGGCAATCCCCAGCCATTTGGGACCACCGGACGCCGCCAGTAGTTGAGTAAAATGATCAGGCTTTAATCCCTGTTCCATCAATGTCTGATAGGCATCTGTACCGGCAAGAAATCGCAAGTTAGCCAAAAAGTCACTCCCTGAGCCGCAAAAGTCACAGGCAAGATACCGCAGCCTTGCACGGCAGCCAAGTTTGACTCAAGTGTGCCTGGCTTTTGCACTGCCAGAGTGTTCCCCTCTCCTCCCGGCGGCTCCGAAAAACGGCCGGGACGACTCAAGTTCAAACGCCCAAGAAAACACTCGTAAGGCAGATTTGAAAGTCAAGATAGTCATAAATAGGCTTTCAACTCAAAAACAACTGTATAAATAAAAGCGAAACAGCCAATTAAACCCCAAACAAACCCAATATTTCCCTTATTATAACCCAAACAGCCAAAACCCCGGATAGCCAAGGTCAGGGAAAGGTTTCTATCCAAAAAACTAAATGTTTCTAGAACGCTGCGCTCTGAGTTATCACTTTTACGTCTAAATGCATCAATTGTAACAATGCTACTATCCGCGCAATAAAAATGCAGTTTTGAATCATTCAAGAGGTCGTATGCGCTTAGCTCTTATTTCACTGGCAGTGGCGAGTCAACTGACTGTTCCTGCCGTCTTTGCTGCCGAAGAGCAGCCCAGTATCGAAACCATCTCCGTCATAGGTTCACGTATCGCCCTGCGAACCGCCACCGACAGCGTGGCACCGGTCGATATCATTACGGCCGAACAACTTGAAGCCACTGGCATGACGGAAACCGCCAAGGCGCTGCAGTTTGCCGCACCTAGCTACAGCTTCCCCTTCTCCTCGGTCACCGATGGCTCAGATGCCGTGCGTCCCGCCAGTCTGCGCGGCCTGTCACCGGACCATACCCTGGTGCTGGTTAATGGTAAACGCCGTCATGGCTCGGCACTGGTCCACCTCTCTGGTACCGTGGGCAAGGGCTCGTCTAACGTCGACCTGAACGCCATCCCTATGACAGCCATCAAACGCATCGAAATTCTCCGTGATGGCGCTTCGGCACAGTATGGCTCTGACGCCATCGCCGGGGTGATCAACGTAGTACTCAAAGACAACAGTGAAGGTGGCATGGTATCGGCCCAAGCCGGTCAAACCTATCAGGGTGATGGCGAGCAGTGGCGTGTCGGCCTCAACCACGGCCTCAGCATAGGTGACACTGGCTTTGTGAATCTGTCGCTGGAAGCACATCACAAGAACAGCACCAATCGCGCCGGTTTGGATCCGCGTCAGCAATATCCATTGCTGGCCGATGGCAGCCCGGATCCCCGCGAAGAAACCGTTAACCGCAAGAATCACCATGTGGGTGACGCCGAATATGACAACCTGGGGTTGTTTCTCAATGCCGCTCAGGAGTTTGCCAATGACAGCAAACTGTACGCCTTCGGTGGCTTGAGCCAGCGCGAGACCCGCTCCGGCGCCTTCTTCCGCCGTCCACTGGATAGCCGCAATGTTGCCGAAATCTATCCCGATGGTTTCCTGCCGCAGATAACGCCCAAGATCACAGATCAGTCTCTGCTGCTGGGTTATGAATTTAACCTGGGCGAGTGGCAGTTGGATGCCTCGGCCGGATACGGCAAGAACCGCTTTAAGTACCGGGTTGAGAACACACTCAACGCCTCTTTGGGGCCCGGCAGCCAAACCGAATTCGACGCAGGTACCCTGTCCACCGAAGAGTGGAACCTGACTCTGGATGCCTCACGTTACTTCGACTTTTACAATGACTCAGAGCTCCTGGTCGCTGTAGGCACAGCCTGGCGCCAGAACGCTTATCAGGTGGAAGCCGGAGAGCAAGCCTCTTATATCAATGGCGGTTATCAGAACAAGGCCGGCGGCAGCCAAGGCTTTGGCGGCTTTACCCCAGAATCGGCGGTAGATGAGGATAGAGACAACATAGGTGTCTATCTCGAGGTGGAAAACCAACTGACCGACGACTTCTACTGGGCCGCCGCGGTGCGCTATGAAGACTATTCCGACTTTGGTGACAACACCAGTTGGAAGCTGGCCGCCAGATACGATCTGACCGACAACCTGGCACTCAGAGCCACTGCCAACACGGGCTTTCGCGCCCCCAGCGTGCAGCAGTTGTACTTCACCAATATCTCGACCCTGTTCAACCCGGATCCCGTGACAGGCCAGCTGGTACCGACCGAGTCGGGCACCTTCAACAACCTGTCTTCCGTGACCCAGGCGCTGCAGGTAGGCAAGCTGCAACCCGAGTTGTCAGAGTCCTTCAGCCTGGGATTGGTATACACCAATGATTCCGGTCTGGCGGTGACTCTGGATGCCTATCAGATCAGCATAGATGACAGAATCGTGCTCTCCAGCTCACTGACACCGGCCGACTCCCAGGTGGTGGCAGATGCACTGGCCGGTACCAACGCCGAGTCGGCACGCTTCTTTATCAATGCCGTAGATAGCCGCACCCGAGGTGTGGATCTGGTGGTGACCCAGGACTTTGATCTCGGCAGCTACGGCGATCTGCGCGCCAGCCTGGCCTATGCCTATAACGACACGGAAATCCGCGATATCCATCTGCCAAACCTTCTGGATGGCCTGGAAGATCAGCTGTTTGACCGTATAGAGCAGACCCGGATGACCAAGGCCAATCCGAAGAACACAGGTAACCTGGGGCTGACCCACAGCCTGGGCGACTTCAAGACCAACCTGCGCCTGAGTTACTTTGGCCCCTACACCATAGGTTACTCACGTGAAGACGTGGAGTACGACGGTAAGTTCACCGTGGATCTGTCGCTGACCTATGCGGCCACAGATAACCTGAGCTTCACCGCCGGGGTGCAGAACCTGTTCGATACCTATCCGGAAAAACGCCCGGACGACAACAACTTCAACGGGATCTTCGTCTATCCATTGACCAACACACCTTTTGGGTTCAACGGCGGTTACTACTTCCTCGAAGCCAGATACAGCTACTGATTTACCGGGAAACACATTTGCAGGGAAACATATTTGCAGGGAAACATGGGGGCCGGCGATATCGCTGGCCCTTGTGCTTTTTGGCGCTGATCCCCCCTGATATCGGCCGCTTGGCAACTCAAGCGCCTGTCAAGCGCCTGCAGCTTCTCAAAGAGATCAAACTTCCAGCAGGAATGCTATTATACTGAGCCAACCCCTTTCCCCAGAAGATACAAAATGATAGTGGATACTCTGGCCAACCGTGGCCATTACCGAGTGCTGGGCCCACGTATTCAGGCAGCCCTGGATTATCTGGCCACAACAGACTTCAGCCAACTGGCCCCCGGCAGCTATGAACTGGATGGTAAAAAGCTGTTTGCCATAGTCAACGATTACCACACCAAGCCCAGAGAGACCGAGCCATTCGAGGTACATAGACGCTATCTGGACGTGCAGTATGTGGTCAGTGGTGAAGAGGAGTTTGGCTACCTGCCGCTGGGAGCCCAAACGCCCAGTCGCCCCTATCATGAGGCGCACGACTATGCCGAGTTTGATTATCAATCCAACCGCGAAGCCGCGGCATTTATCCCTTTGAAGGCCGGCATGTTTGCCATCTTCTTCCCCGGAGACATGCATATGCCGGGTACGCTGGCCAAAGCCGTTGCTGTCCGCAAGGTAGTCGTAAAAGTACTGTTGGATTAGAAGGCCACTTGCAGTAAAACGCCCGCGATTGCGGGCGTTTTTGGGTCTGTGGTTTACTTATCGTCTTGGGTTGTGGGCTTGCAAAGCATCTCCTCGGCGCCATAACCCCAGGTCACCCTGGCCTCGCCCTGATGCTCCCAGAAGCTGTAGTCACCGCCCTGATACTTGGCGCCGCTGCCGCTTGGCACACTGAACATCAAAATGCTTCTGTCGCCGCGCTCGGCAATCATGGTTGCCGGCTCTGTCTCGAAGAAAGTGGTCACCAACTCATTGGCCGGGTTGCCGTCACAGGCAAAGAATACCGGGCCGCTAGACGCCACCAAATGATAACGGGCCTGCAACTCCACTATCCGTCTTTGATATGAATCCCTGGTACATTGCAGCTTGTCTTCACTCTTCCAACATTCGTTGCGGCCCTTGATCCAGCCGCGCTGCTCGGCCTTGAGCAGGGGTGGCTGTTCATTGACCGCCTTGTCACTGGCCTTGGCATAAACCTCGGCCAGCTGCTGATCCAGCTTGGCAAGCTCTGGCTCCTGACAAATAAGCATCTCTATACTGGAAGCCCGCTCGCCCAAAGCGTTGCAATCAAATGTCGGCAGTTCCCGCTCTGTTGCCTGGGGCGAGGTTGAACCACCACCTATAGCCAATGCGGCGGCAACATCCTGGCTGTTATCCAGTGTCTGCTGCCCGCAGCCACTGAGCGTCGCCGCGGCGACCAACGCCAGAAAAAGCCCTGTCTGTGAAACTGTCCCGAAACTCATTTTTGCTCCTTAATCTTCTCGCTGAATCTACTCGCGGATGCCTAAGCCTAGTCTAAAACCCCGCGCCTGTCCGCTGGCTGAATTAAATATCAGATCAATGAGTTGGCTATTAAGCCTTATCGACAAAATCCTGCAATGCCTGCAGGTTGGCAATTTTCAGCAAGGCGCCCTGTTTTATGACCAGGCCCTTGTCGATAAGCTCTTTTACCGCCCTGCGATAGACCCGGCCAGAGGTGCCGAATCGCTCCGCCTCCTGATCCGGGCTGCCACAGGAACCCAGCATCACCTCTTCGTGTTGACGCCTGAGCAGATCGAAAGCGATGTTATAGCTGATGGGGTGCAAGAGCCTATTGGTGTAGATGTCCAGCGAATCCTGATAATCCCAGGCCAGGGCGCTGGCAAAAAAGAGGGTAAATTCGGGTTGTTGCAGCAGCATATGCCTGACTTTCTTCAGGCATAACTGGCGGATTTCCATCGGCTCTTCGGCCACCACACTCCACTGACAACTGGTGGCGGTAAAGAACTCCATCTCACCGAAAAGGTGCCAGTCGCAATCCAACTCCCCCAATTGAAATCTGCGACCGTTGACGGCGCAGATATTCATAGACACCCGGCCTTCGGGCACCAGGCACATATGGGTCAACTCCCGCCCCTGAGACAAGAGATCTTCACCGGCCTGCAGCAATTGGCTCTGGCCGCAGCACTCGAGCATGGCGTCGCAAAACGCCTGGTGAGACTGCTTTAGATGCGCACTGAAACGCCCGGTGCTGTATGGGTGCAGCTGCATAACAACAAGATCCCGTAAAGATGATGGCTCATGCTAGCCCATCAGCCTTACGGGCACAAACTTCAGCAACAGAGCGCCTCCAGCGCCGCCAAAGACGCCAGCTTTTCCCCCTGCATCATGGCGCTATCGGCGTCGACATACTGGTTGATGCCCTGTTGCACATCTTCACCATACAAGACCACATTATTGAGCACCGCGGCCACTTCCAGGCCTCTCAGGCGGCCAAGCGTCAACAGCGCTGCAGTTTCCATGTCGGCCCCCAAGACTCCGAGTCGATGCCAATGACAGCAAATCTCCAGCTCATCATCCCGGTAAAAACTGTCGTGTGAACGCACTATACCGGAGTGGAAGCGGCAATCCCGGCGCTGCAAATAGGCCGCCATGGCATTGATAAGCTGCCGACTCGCCAGCGCCGGATAGCCGGGCGGCGCATAACAGCCGGAGCCACCGTCATCGCGCACCGCGGCCTCCGCCAGAATCAATTCGCCCAAGGCTATCTGCGGTTGCAGCGCGCCGGCGGAGCCGACCCTAATGACACGGCGGGCGCCACACTGATATAACTCTTCCAGGGCGATAATCGCCGATGGTGCGCCTATCCCTGTACTGCAAACAGTGACAGCCACGCCTTGGTAAAATCCGCCCATGCTGCGAAACTCGCGGTTCTCTGCCAGCAACCGGCCATCGTCCAACAGCGCGGCAATCCGATTGACCCTTTGTGGTTCACCGCAGAGGATCACCTGCTCACTCACCTGCGATGGAGACAGACAGATATGCGGCTGTTTATCGGCACTCATCAGCAAGCCTCCGCCGGACGGCTGCCATTGTCTTTGGCGGTACGCATCCACTGACGGGTGCCGTTGGCGGCAATAAACAACAGGATGATGTATTCAATCGACAGGGCATAAACCCCTTGGGCGGCATAGATGCCGACACTGACCACATTGATAAGTACCCAGAGGATCCAGTTCTCGACATATTTTCGGGTCATCAGAATTTGCGCCACCACAGACAGCACTGTCATCACTGAATCCCAGAAGGGGAAGGCATCCGGTTCCAGCACAGGCTGGGCCAGCCCGGCACCAAACAGGTTGAGCGTATCGACACTGACCTGGGCAAAGAGAGCAAATACCGGGTCGATATAGACAGTCATCAAGCCGATGCCCAGTACTGAAACCGCCGCGGTAAAGGCCAGTTTCTGCTTCGACAGCCAACGCACCTTGAGGGTGTCGCCGGTTTGCTGATCCGGCCGGGTCCAGGCATACCAGCCATAGAGGTTGGCGCAGAAGAAAAACAGCTGCAGCAGCAAGATGCCGTAGAGCTGTATTTGATAAAAAATAATCGCAAACAGAGTTACATTAACCAATCCAAACAGATAGTTAATCGTTTTTTCCTGGCTGGCGAACCAGATACAGAGCAAACCAAATACTGTGCCCACGGCTTCAATCCATGACATGGCATAGCCACTGCCAATCGGAATGTTCACCAGGGTATTGTTGATATCAAACCAAGCGGCAATATCCATCATCTATTCCTTGCATTATTGTGTTTTGCACCAATGTAAGCAGATGGCAAAGCTCAAGTTAAGGACATTTGTCCACCTTGGCTGATTTAAGTCACAGCTCACTCTTGTGTGGCGCCTTCAGCACTGAAGCTGTGCCCTGACGCAGATGTTCACAATGGAAATTTTCCGCTTTCGGGATTCGCTTTTTTCGATTCGGCAACATTGGGCGCCATGTAACATTTTGGTTAATTCACTCAAGTCAGATGTGACTCAGTTCACTGTCCGGGGCTGGGCTTGCCCCCATGATGCGGGCATACCTTGGAAGCATTTAACCAGCTATGAAAGATATAAAACGACTGGACTATGAATTAATGCAGGTGCTAATCGCCATAGATGAGCACAGAAATTGTCAAAATGCTGCCCATGCCTTGAGGATAAGCAATTCCGCCATCAGCAGGTACCTCAAGCAGCTCAGGGAAATTTTTGATGACACCTTGTATATCCGCCGTGCCAGTGGTTTTATTCCCACCCATAAGGCAAGCCAGTTGCTGCCCATGGTTCAGGACCTGTGTCAGCGCTATCAGGAATTGGAGAATCAGTTCACCGAGTATCAACCGGCCAAGTCACGGGAGCACTTTGTTATTTCCGTCTATGATGACTTCAGCCCCATTATTCACAAAATACTCAATAATAAGGTGCGCCCTTTCGCACCTGATATGAGTTTTGATATTCGAATTCTGTCCCACGAATACACCACAGAACTGGAAAACGGCAATATAGATATTGCCGTGATGTCAGAAAGCTATACCGGCGCCCATTTACAGGGCAATCTATTTGCCGAAGTGAGAAACCTATATTTATTGGGCAACCGTAAACATCCTTTCTTACAGGATAACGTGCAGGTGACTTTAGAAGACCTGTTCAAATATCCCTATTATGAGATGGATAATTTCTGCGACTTGCCCGAGCCTTTAATTGTCTCTGCAGCCAGACGGCGCAACCAGGAGTGTGTCATCGCAGGCTCTACGGGGAGTCTGGCCAGCCTCGCCAGCGTATTGCTGGACATGCCTTACTACTCCATCTCCTGCAATCTCTTTACCACAGATTATGTTGCCGGTTTTCCCAATCTTATTTATAGAAAACTGCCCCTCGAAATAAGCCAGACCCTATTGAGCGAAATAAACACCAACAGAGATATAGGCCATTATGTCGTGGTCAGTGATCTAAATAAATCACAGGCCAGAGACTGGCTTAAGGAGGTATTGGTCAGAGAACTGAAAAGCGAATGGAACCTTAGAAAACCCAACTCATAACAAAAAGTCTCCCGGAATGAAAAATGGCAAGAGTCCGCTCTTGTCAGGGGGAGCTATTACCTAAGCAGGGCGGGATTCCACTTTGCTTATATCTTAACCAAATAACAACTCTGAGCGAAATGTAGGACTCCAACCAGCACGGCGGCGCTTACCTGCCAGACTGTCTTTTTTGCCTTGGTGCTGCCTTATCGCACTCAGAGCCGCTCGGTTAAATAGGGCGAGATGCTTTGCGCCATCAGGATCCGTTACCTTCAGCGCATCTTCGCGGAAGACCACATCCAGCACCCAATGGAGCTGATTTTCTACCCCCCAATGCTCTCGAATAGTCCTCGCGGCCTCTTCGGCATTGAGCGGTAAGGAACTGACATACCAGCGTGAAGAACATGATGTTATTCCATCGACTGTCCGTTCACTGGCAACTTCGATAAATGAGGTGATGTGCGGCCACTTTTTCTTAAGTTCCGCTGATAATTCTGCTTCTATCTGCATGACTGTTCGGCGCTCCCTGCGGCCATGACCCATGTTGAACTGCTCAAATATAGCCAGTTCTGGCTGCTCATACGCTTTACTGAAGCTGGTTTTGACTGCTTCAAATAATCCCGGCTGGTTCGACTTGAGCTGAATAATGAAATCACCGTTCCCCTGTTTAATTTTGTTCATGGTAGACACCTGACAATGCAGTGCATCCAGCGTCAGAACGGCATTATCCAGTGCCATAGCATCAATCATGTTGCGGGCGACTTCAGCTTCTTTCCCTTTAGAATGTGAACTGTCTTGGTAAAGTGTAATGCCGTTGCCGACATCAAATGCGCTGACAACATGGAGTGCATTCTTAGCATCCTCACTCCACGCCCCGCGCAGGGTTTTTCCATCCAGCGCGATAACGGTTTTCCCTTCCGTTTGCCGTTGCTCATTGATCCAGCCAAATATGGCTTGAAGGAGCAGTTCGCTGTCCAATGCTTTGATTATATTACTGATACAATGCCTTTTAGGGATGCCATTTTCAAATTTTCGGTACAGACGGAGCCAATCTAGCTGTTCTTCTCCGAATTCCTGAATGGACTTCCACCCAGTCGCACCGCTGAGGATAGCACTGAGTGTCAGGAACACCACATCCACTAAATTATGCTTTAGATTGATGTCCTTACGGGGATCGGTAATCTGTTCTAGTTGTTTCAAAAGGGTCATGGTCATCTGTGGATTAAGGGCAAGGCAGATCAGATCATGACCAACCGTAAAAGTTCAATTTAAAGTGGGATCCCGCCCTG